>NZ_BOLT01000002.1:0-177466 GCF_016861805.1 Lacticaseibacillus sp. 53-4 | reverse complement strand
TAGTACTAACAAGAATAGGTCTTCATGGCCTTTTTGGTCTAGTCGTCAGGGTGTTGCACTTGAATTGTAAACTGGGGTACGTAGAATACATATATAATCTTTTCTTTTCTCTTGACGTGGAGAGGGCAAACAGTCAAAATAATCAGCGGGGAACTTTAAAGTTATAGTGTAAGGAGTGTTTGCAATGAGAAGAAAGGATTTAACCGGTCAGAAATTTGGCCGGCTAACAGTGTTGTCATACGCAGGCGCAGCCAAGAATGGCAATGCAACTTGGCTTTGCCAATGCACCTGTGGGAACAAGACGGTGGTCGACGGTTATCGGCTGCGCAAGGGCACCACGACCTCGTGCGGTTGCTACCGCCGCGAGGTCATGCGTCAGGCCATTCGGACGAATCCGAAGACGGCTGCGAAGATCGGGCAAAAAGATCAGTTTGCCGCCACCGAAGGGGTCAACCTGACGGCGACGCTTAACCTGCGCTCGTCCAACCAGAGCGGGGTCACCGGCGTCTCCTATGATAAGCAGGCCGGAAAGTGGAACGCGCGGTTATTTTTTAAGGGCCGGTTGGTCCTCAACCGCACCTACATCTCGTTCGCAGAGGCAGTGGCCGCGCGGCACCAGGCCGAACGCACGTACCTGACGCCGCTGCTCGAGCGTCTGGAAGCCAAGGTCGTGCCTTGCCAGAAACCGGCAGCTTCAGTCTCCAAGCTCCAGCAAGCCGCGGCGCGCGAGGCCTAACCTGAGCGTAAATGATAACGGTGATGAGCCGTTTTTTTGTGTCCAAACGCCTGTTTATGGGGTAAACTAATGACATCATCAATTCGGAGGTGCCGCCATGCGAACCCATTCGACGAACACAATCACGCTGCTGGGCATTTTTGGGGCGCTCATTATTCTGCAGGCGTATGTTCCGATGGTCGGCTACATTCGCCTGTTTCCGGCGTGGCCGGCGATTTCGACCATTCATCTGACCGTCATTCTCGCCGGCGTGCTGCTGGATGTGCCTGGCGGCACGACGACGGGGCTGCTTTGGGGCGTGGTCAGCCTGATCAAGGCCTACACTGCGCCGGGCGATCCCATGACCCTCTTGCTCTTTCAAAATCCGGTCATCGCCATTGTGCCGCGCGTGCTAGTAGGCGTCGTGGCGGCAGTGCTGTTCAATCACGTGTTCAAAAATCGGCGCAGTGGGCGTCTGGCCACCGTCAAACTGAGTCTGGCAGGAATTTGTGGGGCACTGACGAACACCGCCTTGGTGATCCTTTTGACCTGGCTCTTTTTTGCGCAGCGGGCAAGCAGCGTGGTGCCTGGTGCTGACGCCGGCAATTTGGGCTTGGTCCTGGCCGGGGCGTTTGCCATCAACGCGGTGGCAGAAGCGGCCATGGCGGCAGTGGTCACGCCGGTGTTGGGGCAGGCCCTGTTGGTCGTGCAAAAGCGGCGGCGGGCAAAGTAATCGAAAATAAGACCAGATTGGCTGTCGCTTTCCCTCAAGCGACGCCAAGGGTAGAAACGCCCCTGCACCACGATTCTAAATCGCGGCGCAGGGGCGCTTGTCCTTTGCACTAAAATCACTTGATGTCTCAGCCTCGAGAAAAACTATTTCATCTTATCGACTGCTTTGCTCAGCGTCGCGACATTTTGGCTGACCATTTGCAGGTTGGCCTGCACGATCTCGGCCTGTTGGCTGAGCGAGCTGCTGTACTCATTAAGCCGGCCCAGCGCCGCGTTGATCGCGGCAGTATCGCTTGGGTCCTTGGCCACGGCGGCGAAAAAGGCGGTTTCGGCGCTGGTCATTTCGCGGTAATAGGCGTCGAAGGTCTTGTGATCGAGCTTGGCCAGTTTCAGACTGTTGAGCGTGTCGGTCAAGGCCGCCGTCGGCAGGTTGGCAGTTTGCTGTGAGCTTGCCTTGGTCAGTGTGGTCGTGGCCGTTTCGATGGCCGTCTGCGCGCTTTCGAGGCGTTTGTACGCTTTGGTGCGGCGCTGAATCAGCGCGTTCACCGGGCCGGTTTGGTCGAACGTCTGGCGGTTGTCCTTGGCGTAGGCCTTTTGGAAAGTGGACGGAAAAGCCGCGGCGTCTGCATCAATGAGGGCCAGCTGGTTGCTTTGCACGGCGACTTGCGTTTTCAGGGTGCTGGTGGCGCCTTGCAGCTGCGCTTTCTGGTTGAACCCCACGCCGCTGCAGCCGGCCAGAAAGACCAAGCCGAGTAGAATGATGCCGATTTTTTTCACACGCCCACCTCCTGTCGCTTTAATGGTAATCGATTTGCTCACTAAATACTAGCGCGACTGCGTGTCTCGGCGGTGTTCAGTCTGTTAAAATAGACTCGAGGTGATACCATGGACGATCAAACATTACTGGAATTAGCCGCGATGATGCTGCAGCCGCGCCGGGACAAGGGCAATGCGGTGCTGGCGGCCAAGTTGCATATTCCGGTTGCCGCGGTGGCGTCAGGCGATGCCGCGCTGACGGCCAAGCAGCGCGATGGACTGCGCTACTTGTTTACGGATTACGAATGGATGCTTGCGCAAAAAATTGTGGTCTTGAACGCGACTGCGCCCAGCGAGGAAGGCGTTGCCTGGCGCTTTCAGGAGGCCAAGGCGACGATTGCGCAAGCCTGGCTGCGGCAAAGCGGGGTGCAGACGGCGGTCAAGGAAACCAAAGATGAAGCCGGCAGCACGGCGCACCTGCAGATTCGCATGGACTACGGCGCCCACGGGCTGGTCGACCTGCTTGATTTCATCGTGCCGGCCAAGGACCTGCAAAAGCTTGAAACCAAGCAGCTCACCCTGCTCGAGTGGACAAAAAAGCAGCTGCCGGCGCCGCGTGAGTCCGACTGATGGCCAAACGCCGAAAGTCTTTGCCGAAGCCGCTCTGGGTCCTGCTGGCGGCACTGCTGATCGCCGTGGCGGTGGGGGCAAGCCTGAACCTGCGGCCCAAGCCAGAGGCCGCGCCGCCGCAGCCGGACACTCACACCGCCTTCATCAAGCGCCTGGCGCCTTATGCGCAGACACTGCAGAATCAGTATCAGGTCCTGCCCAGCATCACGCTGGCGCAGGCCATTTTGGAGTCAGACTGGGGCGAATCCACGCTCGCGAAGGATTACCACAACTTGTTTGGCATCAAGGACGACGACCCGGCCAATTCGCGGCTGCTGAAGACCCAGGAGTATCAAAATGGCAAGTGGGTGACGGTGTCGGCCCGGTTTCGGGTATATCCCAGCGACCAGGCCTCGATGAAGGCCCACGCCGAACTGCTGGTTCACGGGCCGCAGTGGAACCCGCACCTATACGACGGCGTGCGGCAAGCGACGGACTTTGAAACCGCGGCCAAGGCACTGCAAAGCGCCGGGTATGCGACCGACCCCACCTATGCGGCCAAGCTGATCCGGCTGATCAACACGTATGACCTGAGCCGATATGATCAGTGATCGGATTATTCGTCCAATGCTTTCAATTTTATGCTGATTTTCCCGATAAATTCCTCGAAAGACGAATTATCGGGACTTTTTTAAAGTGGGCCATGGCTCGGTACCAGCCGGTCAAATTGGCCGTCTGTCACGGACTATCCAGGTCTCTGGGCAAGTTTTGACCAATTGGAAAAGTCACACATTCGCCGTTTGGCAAATTGTGATGGGTGTCAAACTATGGTAGAATTTGACCAACTAAGTGCGGCATACCGCGAAGAAGGATGGGGACACGCAGTGAAATTACTTGAGGACAGGATCAAGCAGGATGGCCAGGTTTTGGGCGCCGATGTGTTGAAAGTAGACAGTTTTTCGAATCACCAGATCGATCCGGATCTGATGACGGCACTGGGTGCCGAGTTCTACGCGCGCTTCAAGGACACGCCAATCACGAAAATTCTGACGGTTGAAAGTTCTGGCATCGCGCCGGCGCTGGCCGCGGGGATGGCCTTCCACAAGCCGGTGGTGTTCGCCCGCAAGCACAAGAGTCTGACCCTCAAGGACCACCTGTACACAGCCGAGGTGTACTCCTTCACGAAAAAGAGCGCCAACACGATCGCCATTGCGACCAAGTTCCTCGGGCCGGATGACCATGTGCTGATCATTGATGACTTTCTTGCCAATGGCCAAGCCGTCGAGGGCTTGATCGACATCATTGCCCAGGCGCAGGCGCACCTGGAAGGCGTCGGGGTCGTGATCGAAAAGAGTTTTCAAAAGGGGCGCGCACTGCTTGATCAGCGCCACATCCGGGTGGAGGCGCTGGCCCGAATCGCAGCGTTTGAAGATGGCCAAGTGATTTTCAAAGAAGACTAGGAGGTCGTAATGAAACAGCCTGACGTCTCTGCGCCCAAGGCCGCAGTGCTGGGTATCCAGCACCTGCTGGCCATGTACTCCGGGTCGGTCCTGGTCCCAATTCTGATCGGCTCGGCCCTGCGGTTTTCCAGTGAACAAATGACTTACCTGGTGTCGATCGATATTTTCATGTGTGGGATCGCCACGGCCTTGCAGGTCTTCGGCAACAAGTTCTTCGGCATTCGCCTGCCGGTGGTGCTTGGGTGTGCCGTGCAGGCAGTGGCGCCGCTGATCATGATTGGCCAGAAATTCGATATTCAAACGATGTACGGCGCGATCATTGCCGCCGGGGTCTTCGTTTACCTGATTGCCGGGCCCTTCGCCAAGTTGCGGAAGCTGTTTCCGCCGCTGGTGACCGGTAGTCTGATCACGGTCATTGGGCTGTCTCTGATCCCGGTGGCCTTTCAGAATCTCGGCGGTGGCAATGTGGCGGCGAAAAGTTTCGGTTCCGGCGCCAACCTGATTGTCGGCATGTTTACGGTGCTGTTGATCTTGGCTTTCAACGTGTGGGGCAAAGGGTTTGTGCGCTCAATCGCCATTTTGATCGGGCTTATTGGCGGGTCTCTTTTGGGCGGTCTAATGGGCATGGTGTCGTTTCGCCCGGTAATCGAAGCCAGCTGGTTCCACGTGCCGACACCGTTTTATTTTGGGGTCCCGCACTTTGAGTGGAGCTCGATCGTCACCATGATCCTGATTTCCCTGACCTCGATGGTCGAATCAACCGGGGTCTTTTTCGCCCTGGGTGATGTGGTCGACCGCAAAATCGAGCAGCCGGATCTGAAAAAAGGGTACCGCGCCGAGGGGCTGGCTGTGATGCTCGGCGGGATATTCAATACCTTCCCGTACACCACCTTCTCGCAAAACGTTGGCCTGGTGCAGCTTTCGGGTATCAAGACCCGCAAGCCGGTGATGTTCTCCGCACTGTTTTTAGTGCTTTTAGGACTTCTGCCCAAAATTGGGGCGCTGGCCACGATCATTCCCAATCCCGTGCTGGGTGGGGCGATGCTGGTCATGTTCGGCATGGTCGCGGTCCAGGGAATCCGCATGCTGCAGCAGGTCGATTTTCATGACGACAAGAATTTACTGGTCGCCGCAATTTCGATCGGGCTGGGGCTGGGCGTGACCGTTCAGCCGCAGATCGTTCAGGCGCTGCCGAAGACCCTGCAGCTGCTATTTTCCTCGGGTATTTTGCTGGCGAGCGTGTCCGCCGTTGGCTTGAATTTACTCTTTAACGCCAAAACGCCGCCTGCCGAGCTGCCAGAGTCGGACGGGTTGAATGAAAAAGCGACGCAGGCACGAAAGGTCGACAAACATGACTGATTTTATTCAACCCGGTGCCGGGATCGGCATCATCGGCGGCGGTCCGCTTGGTTACAGCATGGCCGCCGCGGCGAAGGCAATGGGGATGAACACCATCATCCTGGCGCCGAGTGAAAGCGATATTGCGCTGTCTTTGGCCGACATTCCGCTCGTCGGCAAGGCGACTGATCCGGCGGCGCTGTCGCGCCTGGCCGAGGTGGCCACGGTGGTGACGTTCGCCAATGAAAACGTCGACGGCAACGCCTTGCAGCAGCTGACCACCAAGCACCAGCTGCCCTCCGGGGTGGACATTTTGTCCGTCACCCAGGACCGGTACTTGGAAATGGTCTTCCTGGACGACCTCAACGTCAACATTCTGCCGTACGCGCAGGTGGTCGGCCCCAGCGACATCGCCAAGGCAATCGAGTCGGTCGGACTGCCAGCGATTCTGAAACCCATTCAAAAGGACATGGGCGCCGACCAGCAGCTGCGTCTGACCAGTCCGGACGATGTGGTGCACGCCCAGCAGCTCTTGCAGCAGCGGCCGTACATTCTGGAGGCCTGGCTTGATCATCCGACCGAGTACGCGGTCACCGTGGTCAAAAATGGTGACGACATCAAGGTCATGCCGGTGGTGCAAACCGTCTTTGCCCATCATCAGCTGAAGGCGGCGTTCGTGCCAGCTACCGGCGGCGACGCGGTGCACCAGGAGATCCAGCGGGTGGCCAAGCTGATCGCTAAGCACCTGAATTACACTGGCGCCTTTGGCATTGAACTCTTCATGACCGCGAACCAGTCGCTGTACGTCAAGCGCCTGTACCCGGCGCCGCAACTCACCAACCACGTGCTGGCCAGCACCACCGGGTTCAGCCCAGTGGCGATGCACTTGCGCGCGCTGCTTGGGTGGCCGCTGCCTAAGCTCTCGCTGCTGCGGCCAGGGGTCATGATCCCGCTGCGCGCGGCCGATGCCGCCGCAGCGATGACACAGGTGCGCATCAAGCCGGACTGGCAGTTTGAGTTTTATCCGAGCGGGGATGACCTGATCGGCACAATGACGATCTACAAGCCGCTGATTGAGGCGGCGCAGCTTTTGAACGCAACGGATCACTTTCACTTGAACCTGACAGAGGAGGACTAACATGATCGATCGCTACAGCCGCCCTGAAATGGCCGCCGTGTGGACAGAGAAGAATCGTTACCAGGCCTGGCTCGAAGTTGAGATCCTGGCCGCCGAGGCGTGGAGCCAGCTGGGTGAGATCCCGGCAGCGGACGTGAAGGCGCTGCGTCAAAACGCCAGCTTCACCGTTGACCGGGTTCACGAGATCGAGGCCGTCACCCGGCACGACGTTGTGGCCTTCACGCGCACCGTGTCCGAGTCCCTTGGCCCGGAGAAAAAATGGGTGCACTTCGGCCTGACCAGCACGGACGTGGTCGACACCGCGCAAGGCGCCGTCCTCAAGCAGGCCGACGTCATCCTGCGCGACGACCTTGAGGCGCTGCTCGCCGTGGTCGGCCGCCGCGCCAAGGAATTCAAGCACACCGTGATGATGGGTCGCACCCATGGCGTCCACGCCGAACCGACGACGTTTGGCCTGGTCCTGGCGACCTGGTACTCCGAATTAAAACGCGACCTCAAGCGCTTTAATGACGCGGCTGCCGATGTCGAAGCCGGTAAAATTTCCGGCGCAGTGGGGACGTTTGCCAACACGCCACCGGCCGTTGAGGCGTACGTCTGCGAGCACTTAGGCATCCGCGCTCAGGAAATTTCGACGCAGGTGCTGCCGCGTGATCTGCACGCCCACTACATTCAGACCCTGGGCCTGATTGCAACATCGATCGAGCGGTTTGCCCTGGAGATTCGCCACCTGCAGCGCACCGAGGTGCACGAGGTCGAGGAACACTTCAATCCCGGCCAAAAGGGGAGCTCGGCCATGCCGCACAAGCGCAACCCGATCAGCTCCGAAAATGTCACCGGGCTGGCCCGCATCATTCGCGGCTACGCGACTCCCGCACTGGAAGACGTCCCGCTGTGGCACGAGCGCGACATTTCGCACAGCTCGGCAGAGCGTATCATGCTGCCCGACGCCACAGGCTTATTGGATTACATCCTGCACCGCTTCACTGGAATCGTCCAAAATCTCGATGTGTTCCCGGAGACGATGAAGGCAAACATGCAAAAGACGCATGGCCTGATCTTCAGCCAGCGCGTCATGCTCAAGCTGATTGAAACGGGCATGAGCCGGGAAGCGGCATACGATCTGGTGCAGCCCAAGACCGCGCAGGCCTGGGATGAGCACCGCGACTTCCGTCAGCTGCTTGAGGCCGACCCGAAAGTCACCGATCGGTTGGATCAGGCGGCGCTGGACGATGCCTTTGACTATCACTACCATCTGCGCCATGTGGATGAGATTTTTGATCGGATCGGCCTGGGCGAGGCCTAAAAGCCGCGCCTATGGTTCGGCAACCGGGCCGTCAGCCTTGTGCTGGCGGTTTTTGCGTGCCGTGAGCGGTTGCAAAGCAGCGCGATTTTCGGTAGGCTGAAGCCGAATGGAGTGGGACAACATGGACGTCGAGGAAGTTAAACAATTAGTGCAAAAACCGCTGGACGAGGACCTGTGGCCCAAGCAGCTGACTGCCGCTGTCCGGCTGTTGGCTGCGTTTGCCGGCGGCGACCCTGAGCAGATCACCAGCGCACTAGGTGAAGATGGTGATCTGACGATGCACCTGCAGGGGCTGTGGCCGCGGGCGATTGCTCAGGGCATACCGCTGCCGCTGGTGGCCCAAGTGATCCAGCCCCAGGGACCCAAGCCTGGCCAGGCGGCAGACCGCCTGCTGCGCGGGGTTTTGAACAGCTACGTTTTAACGCTACGGGATTTGACGCAGTTGCCCAAGGAGCTGTACCCGGGCTGGCGCGAGATCCGGCAGATTCAAAATCAACTGCTGATGCTGCAGGCCATCTTGCACCAGTGGCGGCTGGAGGAAGACGGCGCGCCGGTGCGTGTCACCCTTTACGGCCCAGTGGCCGGCGGGACCCTTAAGGCAGCCGGCCTCGCTGGTGTCAAAGTCACTCAGGCCAAGTTGGCCAAGCCATGGCTTCACGGCTTTTTGGGCAGCTTGCCGATGCCGGCGATCGTGGCGGGTCGCCGCAGCCAGGGCGGCCGCGCCGGAAGCGGCCAGCAGCAGGAAGTCCTGGCCCGGGCGAAAAATCTGCGGCGCCGGCAGTTTCCGCGCACCCCCTCGGCGGCGCTGAACCGCGGCGAGCGCGAGGTCCTCTACGGAAAAACGGCGGTGAGCGACTTTACGGCGTTTGACCTGGAATTTTCCAGTGGCAACGCGCGTGAAGGCATGTTCATCACGGAAATTGGCGCGGTCAAGGTCAAGGCCAACCACATTGTCGACACCTTCAACGTGTTCGTCCAGGTGCCGGCGCGGCGCCACCTGAATACCTATTCGCAGCGCGTCACCGGCATTCATGAGGAGACCTTGAAGCAGTACGGCTTGCCGGCCAACGAGGCGATTCGCCAGTTCATTGATTTCATCGGCGAGGACAGCCTGCTGGGTTTTTCGGTGCACGGCGGCGATTTGCCGGTGCTGCGCCGCCAGTTCAACCTGTACCCGCAGCCGTATCGGTTGATCGACGTCGCGCTTTTGGCTAAGCAGGCCGGCCCGATGCCGGGCAACCCGGAAGTCAGTCTGACGACCTACCGCCACTACCTGGGGCTGAGTTTGCTCGCGCATGGGGCGCTGTATGACGCGGTGACCACGTATGCGCTGTATGCGTACCTTCAAGAGGACGCGCGCGATCCCGAGGCATTAGTCAAGGAGTTCGACCGGGTGTTTGAAGCGACCAGTTTGAAGCAGAAAAAGTGAGGCGCTAGGCGCCGAGCCTAAATTTTAACCGGGCCGGGGTCTCACTGCGCCTGCGCCCATAAAAGCCCAGCGTGAAGCCGTTTTCGCGCGGTGCGGCCGCTGTTTTGGCAGCGGCTTTTTTGGTACAATGGGAAAAGCAAAGATAAAGCAGGAAGGACGATATCATGGCGAATGCACTTCTGCAAGGCATGAACGATAAACAATCCGAGGCGGTGCTGGCCACTGAGGGCCCACTACTGATCATGGCCGGGGCGGGCTCCGGCAAGACGCGCGTGTTGACGCACCGCGTCGCCTACCTGATCGAGGAGAAGGGCATTAACCCTTGGCGCATCCTGGCCATCACCTTTACCAACAAGGCCGCCCGCGAAATGAAGGAGCGAATCGGCCGGATGCTCGACCCGGAGCTGGCCCGCGACGTTTGGGTCTCGACCTTCCACGCACTGTGCGTGCGCATCCTGCGCCGCGACATCGAAAAACTGGGCATGAACCGCGCGTTCACCATTGCCGACCCGGCCGAGCAAAAGACGCTGGTCAAGCACATCCTGGCCGACTTAAACATCGACCCGAAGCGCTACGACCCCAAGGCCCTGCTATCGGCGATCTCCAACGCCAAAAACGACCTGAAAACACCCGAGCAGTACGCCAAGACCGCTGGAACGCCATTTGAGCAAACCACGGCGATGGTGTACGCCGAGTACCAAAAGCGCATGCGGTCGGACCAGGCGCTGGACTTTGACGACCTGATCATGCAGACCATCATCTTGTTTCAGAAAGATCCGGAAACGCTGAAGTTCTACCAAAATAAGTTCCAGTACATTCACGTCGACGAATATCAGGACACCAACGAGGCCCAGTACCAGCTGGTCCACATGCTGGCGGATGGCTACCGTAACCTGTGCGTGGTCGGGGATGCCGACCAGAGCATTTACGGCTGGCGCGGCGCGAACATGCAAAACATCCTGGACTTTAAAAAGGACTACCCGGATGCGCAGGTCGTGCTGCTCGAGCAGAACTACCGCTCGACCAAAACCATCTTGCAGGCGGCAAACGCCGTGATCAAGAACAACAAAAAGCGTCAGGTGAAGACCTTGTGGACCGAAAATCAAACCGGCGACAAGATCACCTACTACCGGGCCCAAAGCGAACTCGACGAGGCCTATTTTGTCATCAAGACCATCGAGCAGGACATCCGCTCCGGCAAGCGCAAGTACGGCGACTTCGCGGTGCTGTACCGCACAAACGCGCAATCACGGGCAATTGAAGAGGCCTTCGTCAAAAGCAACATCCCGTACAAAATGGTCGGCGGCCACAAGTTCTACGACCGCAAGGAAATTCGCGACGCCTTGGCCTATTTTCGGCTGGTGATCAACCCGGATGACGACATGAGCTTCAACCGGATCGTCAACGAGCCCAAGCGCGGCATTGGCGACACGTCGATGGACAAGCTTCAGGCCTTCGCCACTCAAAACGGCTGGTCGCTGCTGGAAGCGGCGCAAAATGCCGAGCTTTCTGATGTGTCGGGCAAGGCCCGCGGGGCGCTGGCCAAGTTTGGCGCGACCATCAAGCAGATCCAGGCCAAAAAGGACAAGGGCACCGTCACCGACCTGATGCAGGCAATTTTGGACGACACCGGTTACCTGCCAACGCTGAAAAACGCCGGCACCGTCGAGGCCGACACGCGCATCGAGAACCTGCAGGAGCTGCTTTCTGTTACGCAGCAGTTCGATGAACGCTACGAACCCGAGGACGAAAACTCTGACATTTTTGTTGACTTCATCGCCGATCTGGCCTTGGTTTCGGATCAAGACGAGGTCGAAGAAGACGCGCAGGAAGTCACCCTGATGACGCTGCACGCCGCCAAGGGCCTGGAATTTCCAGTCGTGTTCATGGTGGGCATGGAGGAAGGCCTTTTCCCGCTTTCCCGCTCCGCCATGGACGAAAAGGAAATGGAAGAAGAGCGCCGGCTGGCCTATGTCGGCATCACGCGGGCCAAGTCGAAGCTGTATCTGAGCAATGCGTATGCCCGGATGCTGTATGGCCAGCGCCAAAACAATCCGGCAAGTCGCTTCATCGAAGAAATCGACCCTGAGCTGCTCGAAACGGTCGGGCAGCAGGCCCCGAAGTCGAGTTATCCGTTCGACCGCGAGGCCAACCGCACAGCGCGGGCCGTGACGCCAACTTACTCGCGGCACCCGCAGGGCACGCGGGCCAAGGTGGTGGACAACGCGGCGGCGCCGACCAGCACCGCCGGCAAGGTCACCTGGACCGTTGGCGACAAGGCGGCGCACCGCAAGTGGGGTGTTGGCACCATCGTCAAAGTCTCTGGCAAGGGCGATGACCAGGAGCTGGACATTGCCTTTCCGGAAATGGGGGTCAAGCGGCTGCTGGCCGCGTTTGCCCCGATCACCAAACACGTGGACTAGACAGGAGGCAGCAAGATGGCAGAGCAGGACGTTTCGGCAATGACGCACAGCGACGCAGCGACGGCCATTCAACCGCTGGTCGATCAGCTCAACCAGTGGCGCCGCGAGTACTACGACCAGGACGCACCAACGGTCGATGACCATGAATACGACATGGCGTATCAGCGGCTGCTGGCAATTGAGGCCCAGTACCCGGATTTGGTGCTGCCGGATTCGCCCAGCCAGGCGGTCGGCGGCAGCGTCGACACCGACTTTGCCAAGGTGCCGCACCCGATTCCCATGCTGTCGATGGGGGATGTCTTTTCCCTGGAAGAGCTGCAGGATTGGGCCGAGCGGCTCGAAGGCGGCGTGGAAGAACAGGTCGACTACAACGTCGAGCTGAAAATCGACGGGCTGTCGCTGTCCTTGGTGTACGAAAACGGCAAGCTGGTGCAGGGCTCCACGCGCGGCGACGGCAATGTCGGCGAGGACGTCACGGCTAACGTGATGACCATTAAGGACATTCCGCATGAGCTGAAACAGCCCCTGAACATTGAGGTGCGCGGCGAGTGCTACATGCCTAAAAATGCTTTTGCCAAGCTGAACGCCGCGCGCGAGGCGCAAGGGCTGGCCACGTTTGCCAACCCGCGCAACGCAGCGGCGGGCAGTTTGCGCCAGCTCGACCCCAAGGTGACCAAGGCGCGCGAACTGGCGACGTTCATTTACACCCTGATCGATCCAGAGCGCTTCAACATCCAAACGCAGCACGACGCGATCGCCTTCATGCAGGACTTGGGTTTCGTCACCAATCCCAGCTCCATCACGACCGGCGACCTCAAGCAAATGGACAGCTACATTGCCACTCAAACCGCGGACCGCGACGCCTTGGCTTACGGCATCGACGGCATCGTGGTCAAGGTCAACAGCCTGCCGCTTCAACAGGAGCTGGGCAACACCGTCAAGGTGCCGCGCTGGGAGATCGCGTACAAGTTTCCGCCTGAGCAGGCGGAAACAGTGGTGCGAGACATTGACTGGACGATTGGCCGCACCGGCGTGGTGACGCCGACGGCCGTGATGGATCCGGTGGCCTTGGCGGGCACCACGGTGGCGCGGGCCACGCTCCACAACGCAGACCTGATCGCCGAAAAGGACATTCGCATCGGCGACACCGTGCTGCTGCACAAGGCCGGCGACATCATTCCCGAGGTTTCGGCGGTGGTGCTGAGCAAAAGGCCGGCGGATTCTGTGCCGGCAGCGATCCCGACGGCGTGCCCGTCTTGCGGCCAAACGCTGGTGCACGTCGACGGCGAAGTCGCGCTGCGGTGCATCAACCCGATGTGCCCGGCGCAGGTCCAAGAGCAACTGACCCATTTTGCCAGCCGCCTGGCGATGAACATTGACGGCCTTGGCCCGAAAATCATTGCCCAGCTGCAGGCCAAAGGGCTGGTCAAGGACGTCGCCGATTTGTACCACCTGACGGCAGATGACCTCAGCACGTTGGACAAGTTCAAGGAAAAGTCGATTAATAATTTGTTAAAGGCCATCGACAACAGTCGGCAGAACTCTGTGGAACGCCTACTATTTGGCTTAGGCATTCGCCACGTCGGCGCCAAGGCCGCGCGGCTTTTGGCGGCGCATTTTGGCGATATCGACGCGCTGATGGCCGCCGACGAGGCAACCATTGCCGACGTGGAAAACATCGGTCCGACCATTGCCGCGAGCGTTGTGCAGTATTTTAAGCGCGACACGGCCCGGGCGTTGATCGAGGACTTTCGGCAGGCCGACGTCAATTTGACCTTTAAGGGCGGCGCGCCGGTGGCCACGGATTCATTTTTCTCTGGCAAAACTGTCGTGATCACCGGCTCGTTTGCGGCCTTCACCCGGCCGGCGCTGACGGCCAAGCTTCAGGCGCTAGGCGCCAAGGTCACGGGTTCCGTGTCCAAGCGGACTGATCTGGTGGTTGCCGGCGAGAAGGCGGGCTCAAAGCTCACCAAGGCGCAGACTCTGAACGTGCCAGTGATGGATGAACAGGAATTACAGACGAAACTATAAGTGAGGCATTTTGTTGATGAAGAAAATTCTGACCGCGGCGCTGCTGGCGACCGCCGTCCTGCTTGCCGCGTGCGGCAACCTGAACTTCAATTCGGGCAGCGGGGCAAGCGGGGCTAGCGGCAGCAGCACGAGCAAATACACGACCACCGGCACCTCGGATTCCGGCACCTACGAAGGGGTCATCAAGGGCGGTCGTTATCAGACCTCCAGTGCCCGCGGTCTTCAGCTGACGCAGAATCAGCAGGACGGCAACGCCTTTAACATCAAGAGCATGGAAGCGGGGCTGCAGGAAATTTCCAAGAAGCAGTTTTCGACCTCCAAGTACCTGTTTGAAGAAGGCCAACTGCTTTCCACGGCGACGGCCAAAAAGTGGCTGGGCCACCGCTCTGATCAAGACGCCGAGGGCCTAAACCCGAAGAGCAACAAGGAAACTGATCCCGACAAGCGGGTCCCAACGTACCTGCAAACGATTTTGGAGCAGGATTACATGACCCAAAGCGGTTCGTCAATGAGTCTGGGCGGCGTGGCCATCGGCTTGGGGATGAACGAGTACGACTACTACGAAAAAGAGCAGTACGGCGCTACCTACACCACCCACATCACGGATGCGGCCATGACGCAGCAGGGCCGGCGCATGGCGCAGGAAGTGGTCGCGCGCGTGCGGCGAATGAAGGGCGTGGCCAACGATACGCCAATCGTGATCGGGTTGTACAAGCTGGCGGCGCGCGATTCGCTGGTCGGCGGCACCTACTTTGATTATGTGGTTTCCACTTCTGGCACCTCGCTTCAGTCCTGGAAGCCGGTCAACCAGCAAAATGAGGTCCTGCCGACGATCGACAACAAGAAGCCGATCAACCAAACGGTCGCGGATGACTTTAACAACTTCCAAAGCAACGTTGAGAACTTCTTCCCGACCTTGGCCGGCGTCACCGCGCAGGCGCACTACGAGGACAACCAGCTCGCCGGGCTCAACGTCACCATCAACACGCAGTTCTACGGTCTGACCGAGATTCAAAGCTTTACCCAGTACGTCAGCGCCATGGCCTCCAAGTACCTGCCAAGTGGCGTGCAGGTCCAGATCACTGTCCAGTCCACGCAGGGCATGCAGGCCTTCTTGGCCCGCGCCAGCGGTGCCAAGGACTTTACCACGCACGTGTTCGACAGTTACTGACTCTCACGTCCGGGCAACCGGGCGTTTTTTGGTAAAAAACTGGCGGCGGCGCGCAGGCGAGTCAGGTTCGTATGGTAAACTAAGATGATTAAATCCCTAAGCAAAAGCGAAGAAGGTAGAGAACATGATTTCAAAAGACAGTGTGGCGCACGTTGCCGGCTTGGCGAAGTTGGCCTTTTCGGAAGACGAGCTGCAGCAGTACACGGCCCAACTCGATGAGATCTTGAATATGGTCGCCCAACTGGAAACCGTCGATACCACCGACGTGCCGGTGACGACGCAAAGTATTCACCTTGAAAATGTGATGCGCGAGGACGTCGCCGTCAATGACACCGACGTTCAGGACCTGCTGGCCAACGTGCCGACTAAGAAGGGCACGCTGATCCAGGTACCATCGATCATCGATAAGGAGGACGACTAAGCCGTGAGTTACGATAATCTGGACATCACCAAGCTGCACGACCAGCTTCAATCTGGCAAAATCACCGCGGCCGCTTTGACCGCGCAGACCTTTGCCGACATCAAGCGAGTCGACCCCGAGATCGACGCCTTTTTGACGTTGAACGAAGCAGCGGCCAAAAAAGCCGCTGCGGCGCAAGACAACGCCGGGATCGCGGCAGATAAGCCATTTGCCGGCGTGCCGGTCGGCATCAAAGACAACATTGTCACCAAGGGTCTGAAGACCACTGCGGCCTCCAAGATTCTGAACAACTTCGTGCCGGTTTACGACGCCACCGTGGTTGAAAAACTGCAGACGGCAGGTGCCATCATCGCCGGCAAGCTGAACCTCGACGAATTTGCGATGGGCTCATCAACGGAAAACTCCGCCTTCAAGACCACCAAAAACGCGTGGGACCAGACCAAGGTGCCAGGCGGCTCGTCAGGCGGCTCTGCCGCCGCTGTTGCCTCAGGTCAGCTGCCGATGGCGCTGGGCACCGACACCGGCGGCTCCATTCGCCAGCCGGCGGCCTTTAACGGCATTGTTGGCCTGAAGCCGACGTACGGCCGGGTCTCCCGCTGGGGCGTGATTGCCTTTGCGTCCAGTCTGGACGTTGTTGGGTCTTTGACCCACACGGTGCGCGACGCGGCTTTGACCCTGAACGTGATTGCCGGTCATGACGAGAAGGACGCCACCACTGCTGATCTGGCTGTGCCGGATTACACGGCAAAACTGGGCCAGTCGATTCACGGGATGAAGATCGCCCTGCCTGAGGAATACCTGGGCGAAGGCGTCGATCCGGCCGTGGCTGAGCAGATCAAGCAGGCCGCCGAGCAGTTCCGCGCCCTGGGGGCGACGGTCGAGACGGTTTCTTTGCCGCACACCAAGTATGCGGTGCCGGCCTATTACATCATCGCCAGCTCCGAGGCTTCCTCGAACCTGCAGCGCTTTGATGGGATTCGCTACGGTTTCCGGGCTAAGGACGTCAAGAACCTGGAAGACGTTTACGTGCGCTCGCGCTCCGAGGGCTTTGGCCCCGAGGTCAAGCGGCGCATTATGCTGGGGACCTTTAGTCTGTCCGCCGGCTTTTACGACGCCTACTTCAAGAAGGCCGCGCAGTTGCGCACGTTGATTGCTCAGGACTTTGACAAGGTGTTTGAAGATTACGACTTCATCATCGGTCCGACCACGCCGACCACGGCGTTCAAGATTGGCGCCAAGGTCACCGACCCGCTCACGATGTACATGAACGACATCCTGACCATTCCGGTCAATTTGGCGGGGCTGCCAGCACTGTCGATCCCAGCTGGGTTGGTTGACGGCATGCCCGTTGGCCTGCAGCTGATCGGCAAGCAGTTCGATGAGCAGACCTTGCTTCAGGCGGCCGACGCGTTTGAAAGCGCGACCGGCTACCAGGATGCGATCCCGGGAGGTGCGAACGAATGAATTTTGAAACCACAATCGGGCTTGAAGTCCACGTTGAGCTGAAAACCAAGTCCAAAATGTACTCACCGACGCCGGTGTCATACGGTGCCGAACCGAACGTCAACACCAACGTAATCGACTGGGGTTTTCCAGGCACGCTGCCGACGATCAACCGCGGGGCGTATTCCTACGGCATCATGGTTGCGCTCGCGCTGCACGCGGACATCACCCGCCACACGCATTTTGACCGCAAGAACTATTTCTACCCGGATAACCCGAAGGCCTACCAGATCACGCAAAGCGAGACGCCACTGGGCACCAACGGCTACGTTGAGATTGAAGTGGACGGCAAGAAGAAAAAAATTGGCATCCACGAGTTGCATGTCGAAGAAGACGCCGGGAAAAACTCGCATGAAGACGACGGGTATTCTTACGTCGATTTGAACCGGCAAGGGACGCCTTTGGTCGAGATTGTGTCCGAACCGGACATCGCCTCGCCTGAAGAGGCCTACCAGTACCTCGAGCAGCTGCGCCAAATCGTGCAGTTCACCGGGGCTTCAGACGTCAAAATGGAGGAAGGCTCGATGCGGGTGGACACCAATTTGTCCGTGCGCCCGATTGGCCAGGACGGTTTTGGAACCAAGACCGAAATCAAAAACCTGAACTCCTTCAACCATGTCCGCGACGGCCTGGCCTACGAGCAAAAGCGCCAGATCCAGCTGCTGATGGCAGGCGGCGAGGTGCGTCAGGAGACGCGGCGCTGGGATCCGGCCAAGAAGGAAACCATTCTGATGCGAGTCAAGGAAGGCGCGGACGATTACCGCTACTTCCCAGAACCTGACCTGCCGCCAGTGTTTGTGTCCCAGCAGTGGATCGATGAGGTCCAGGCCAAGCTGCCAGAGGCGCCGGCCAAGCGCCGGGCACGCTACGTCACAGACTGGGGCATCCCAGAATACGACGCCGGCGTGTTGACGTTGACCATGGAAATGGCCAACTTCTTTGAGGCGACGGTGGCCGCCGGGGCCGATCCCAAGCAGGCGTCAAACTGGCTGATGGGCGAGGTGTCCGGTTACTTAAACGCCGAGCACATGGAGCTCAAGGATGTTGCGCTGACCCCGGCCCACCTGGCTGGCATGATCAACCTGATCGATGACGGCACCATTTCCAGCAAGATCGCCAAGAAGGTCTTTCAGGAAATTATCAAGGAAGACGTCGATCCCAAGGCCTGGGTCGAGGAAAAGGGCATGGTTCAACTGTCTGATCCAGCCAAGCTCACCCCGATCGTCAATGACATCTTGGACAACAATGCCCAAAGCATTGATGACTTCAAGAACGGCAAGTCGCGCGCCATCGGCTTTTTGGTCGGGCAGATCATGAAGCAGACCCACGGCAAGGCCAATCCGAAGGTCGTCAACAGCATTTTGATGACGGAAATTAAAAAACGGTAATTAGGAGGTGATCGCGATGCGCCCACGCGCACGTTTGATCTATAACCCGACTTCGGGCAATGAAGGCATGCGGCGGTACGTCGCGGACATCTTAGACGTGATGGAGCAGGCGGGCTACGAGGCCTCAGCCTTCCAGACCACGGCTGAACCCTTTTCGGCGAAAAAAGAGGCCAGCCGGGCCACCGAGGCCGGGTTTGCGCTAATTGTGGGGGCAGGCGGCGACGGGACCATCAACGAGGTCGTCAACGGCATTGCGCCGCACAAGCACCGCCCCAAGTTGGCCATCATTCCTGCCGGCACCACCAACGACTACGCCCGCGCCTTGCGCATTCCGCGCGAAGACCCGGTCGCGGCGGCCAAGGTCATTCTTAAGGGCCAGACCCTGCGAATGGACATCGGTCAAGCCAATAACCATTACTTCATGAACATTGCCGCCGGCGGCCTGCTGACCGAGCTGACCTACCAGGTGCCATCGGAGTTTAAGTCCATTTTTGGGTACTTCGCGTATGTGGTGAAGGCGGCAGAGATGCTGCCGGCGATTCAGTCGGTGCCGATGCACCTGGAGTACGATGACGGGGTGTACGACGGCCCGGCCTCCATGTTCCTGCTGGCGATGACCAACAGTGTCGGCGGCTTTGAGCAGATCGTGCCGGATTCCAGCATGGGGGATGGCAAGTTCTCGCTGATTGTCGTGAAAACCGGTAACTTCGGCGACATGCTTGTGCTGATCGCCAAGGTCTTAAACGGCGGGCGCCACGTTGATGATTCCAACATCATCTACACCAAGACGTCCAAGCTGGTTGCGACGCGGTCTGACGGCGGCGAGATGAAGATCAACCTCGACGGCGACTACGGCGGCTCGGCCCCGATGACGTTCTTGAACCTCAAGCAGCACATCGAAATGTTTGCCAACGTCGACGAGATTCCCAAGAAGAACCTTGACATTGATCTGGTGCGCCAGCAGGGCTACCTGGAAGAAGTGGAGCACATTTCCCATCAGGACTTGAACGGCGACGGGCAGATCTCCGGCGAGGATAAAAAGTAGCAACAGACGGGCTCTGGTCAGTGAACACTGGCCGGAGCCTGTTTTGCGGCTTGCCAACCGGTCTGGTACAGTGAGTGGAGTCATTTTTCGCGTTGCCGCGCTGCGGCGAAAGGAGGCCCATGGTGGCGAAAACCCCAGTGGTCAAGAACCAAGAACTTGAAGTTGAAATTGAAGATCTGACGTACCAAGGCATGGGGGTGGCCAAGATCGATGGCTATCCGCTGTTCATCGAAGACACGCTGCCAGGCGAAAAAGCGCTGGTGCACGTGCTCAAGACGGAAAAGCAGTACGGTTTTGCCAAGCTCAAGAAGCTTGAGCAGACCTCGCCTGACCGCGCCCTAGCCGTGGATCACACTTACACGCAAACCGGCATTGCGCCGCTGCAGCACCTGGCGTACCCGGCGCAGCTGAAATTCAAGCAGCACCAGATCCAAGAGCTGTTCAAAAAGCAGGACCTCCACATTCCGGTCCGGCCCACGCTTGGTATGGACAACCCAACCGGGTATCGCAACAAGGCGCAGATTCCGGTCCGCCAGGTCAACGGCCAGGCGACCACCGGCTTTTTCAAGCGCCGCAGCCATGAAATGGTGCCGCTGGAAGACTTTTACATTCAAGACCCGAAGATTGACGCTGCGGTGATCGTGGTGCGCGATCTGCTGCGTAAATACCACTTGACCGGGTACGATGAGCAGGCCAACTCTGGGCTGGTTCGGCACATCATGGTGCGCCGCGGTTATTACTCCAAGGACATGATGATCGTGCTGGTGGTCACGTCTTGGGCGGTGCCGCACCAAGACGACATCGTTGCCGGCATCCAGGCGGCGCTGCCGGAAGTGTCCAGCATCATGCTGAACCTCAACGACAAGCGCACCAACGTGATTCTGGGCAAGAAGACACGGCTTTTGGCGGGACATTCTTATCTGACCGACCAGCTGCTGGGCAATACCTTCCACATTTCGCCGCTGTCCTTCTACCAGGTCAACCCGCTGCAAACCGAGGTCCTGTACTCACAGGCCATCGAGGCGGCCGGTCTCACCGGCAAGGAAACCGTGATCGATGCGTATTCTGGTATCGGGACGATTTCCTTGGCCATGGCCAAGCACGCGAAGCAGGTTTACGGTGTGGAAATCGTGCCCGAGGCCGTGGCTGACGCGCGCGATAACGCGAAGCTCAACGGCATCACCAATGTGACCTTCACCGTTGGCAAGGCCGAAGACGCCATGCAGCAGTGGCAACAAGAAGAACTACCAGTCGACGTGTTGATGGTGGACCCGCCGCGCAAGGGGCTGGCCAAGGAATTTATCGCCGCGGTGGGTGTGCTGCTGCCGCCCAAGCTGGTGTACGTGTCCTGCAACCCCGCCACGCTGGCCCGCGACATCAAGGCGCTTGAGGCCTTTGGCTACCACGCGGCGCAAACTCAGCCGGTCGACATGTTTCCCCAGACGACCAGCATTGAAAGTGTCACAGCGCTGACCCGTTAATTCAATTAAAATCACAGGAAGGCTGCCGGCGGGCGGCCTTTTTGCATGAGAAGTTTCACACGATTGTCACATATTGCTTTCAGTAAACTGGTAAAATAGGAGTCATTAAAACTTGGAGGCAATTTGATTAATGAAGGCCTACGCATTTTTGAAGAACACACCAAAAACCACGACCCCGCGCGGCAAGACAATGATGCTGGACAAGGGACTCGGGCTGAACGAAACCGAGGATCTGCTGGCCACGGCCGGCGATTACCTGGATTACGCCAAGTTCGGCTGGGGCACAGCGGCCACGATGGACCGTGAGCTGATTCAGCAGAAGACGGCCAAGTATCGCGATGCCGGCGTGATTCCGTACCCCGGCGGCACGCTGCTGGAAGTCGCGTTGATGAACGGGCAATTTAACGACTTCTTGAAAGAGACGCAGGCGCTGGGGTTTGGCGGCGTTGAGGTCAGTGACGGCTCAACCACAATCGCGGGCAGCACGCGCAAGCAGGTGATTCAGCAGGCCAAAGACGCCGGCCTATTTGTCATTTCCGAGGTGGGCAAAAAAGATCCGACGCTGGATCATGAGCTGTCCATCCACGAGCGGCTGATGCAGATCCAAGCTGACCTGCAAAGCGGCGCCAACTACGTCATCATCGAGGCTCGCGAGGCCGGCAAGAACATCGGTATTTACGACGCAGACGGGAACATCATTGAAGACGAGCTGCAAGAATTAGCTAAAGGCGGCACCGATCAGTTGATTTTTGAGGCGCCACTGAAGAGCCAGCAGGTCGCGCTGATCCGCCAGTTCGGCGTTGGCATTAACCTTGGCAACATCGCCAGCAATGAAGTCACCGCGCTTGAAACACTGCGGCGCGGGCTGCGCGGCGACACCGTGGGTCAGCTGTAATGAAGCGACTGTTCATCGTCCGCCACGGCCGGACGCAGTGGAACGTCGAAAAGCGGCTTCAAGGCGCCAGTGGGGATAGCCCAGTGTTGCAGGATGATTTGACCCCGTACGAGAAGCTGGCCGCATACTTGGATCAGTACCGCTTTGCGGCCGCTTACACGAGTCCGCTGCCGCGAGCGGTGACCTCCGGCAAGCTGATCCTGACGCGCATGCCGCACAATGCCGGCCTGAAGCTGCAGCCAGTGGCCGGTTTGACCGAGATCGGGTTTGGCCAGTGGGAAGGCAAGAAGCGGGCAGAATTAGTCCACAATCACCTGGCTTTGTTTCAGAAGCTGTCCCGGCGCGAAAACGATCCGGGTTTGACCGCACTGGGGGTCGAGGACTTCAACGCGGCAGGTGAACGGTTTGCACAGGCGCTCAAGACCATTGCCGCGGTTCTGCCGGCTGATGCGAACGCCTTGATCGTCACCCACGGCGGCATTGCCCAGCTGGGGATGCGGCACTTGACCGGCAATGACCATTTGCTGGGGCTGAAGAACCTGTCCACCTCACTGGTGGGCGTGGTGGGCAATCAGTATTACGTGGATGTCTACAATCAAACCGCGTACCTGCCGCATGTTGATCTGGATGAGGGCAATGTGTCGATTCTTTAAAACCGCAATGAGTCGCCTGCAGTGCAGGCGGCTTTTTCTTGGCTGCTGGCTAATTGGAAACTGCGATATAATTGACCTATGTTTAACCAAAGGGGACCGCTATGACAATCAAACTGATCGCGACGGATATTGATGACACCTTACTGAATTCCGACAGGCAGCTGACTGCGCACACGATTGACGTGTTGAAACGTGCTTCCGCACAGGGTATCAAGGTGGTGCTGTGCACCGGGCGGCCGGTGCAGGCAGTCCAGCCGCTGCTGGATCAGCTTGGGCTGAGCGGGCCAGATGAGTACGCCATCACCTTCAACGGGGCGGTGACGGTGTCGCTTGCCGGCGAGCAGTTCAGCAACTTTGACTTGGGCCGCAGCGACTTTGCGGCACTGGATCAGTTCGCCAAGGCCCATCAGCTGACTTACAACCTGCGAGACGCCCGAGGCGCCGTCATCACTCCAGACGATAACATCAGTTTTTACGCGGTGCGGCAGGCGTACGACAGCCAGGTGGGCATCACGCGCCTGACGCCGGCGCAGGTCCCGGCAGATTTTCGCTACGTGAAGGGCATGCTGACGGCGCCCAAGGCGGTGCTTGACGCAATCGAACCAAGCGCCCGGGCGGCCTTTGGCGACGCATACTACGTGGTGCGGTCGACGCCATTTTTCCTGGAAGTCATGAATCCAAAGGCCAATAAGGGGAGCGGACTGGCGGCGCTGGCAAAGCGGCTGGGACTGGCTGTTGCCGAGGTGATGGCGTGCGGCGATGAGGCCAACGACTTGCCAATGCTGAAGTGGGCCGGGTGCGCGATCGGCATGGCCAACGGCATTGACGCGGTGAAGCAGGCGGCCACTCATGTGACGCGCGATAATGACCACGACGGGGTGGCCGCGGCGGTCGAAAAATACGCACTGGAGGCTCGGTCATGAGCATAACCTTTCAGCCGGCCCGGCCTGCGGACCTGACTGCCATCATGGTAATTGAACACGCCGGCTTCACGCCCGCCGAGGCGGCCAGTCAGGCCAGCATGGCGGCGCGCATTGCCGCCTACCCGGAAACTTTCATCACGGCGCATCAGGCGGGGCGGTTAGTCGGCTATGTGGTCGGCCCGGCGATTCAGCAGCGTCACTTAACGGACGACTTGTTTGAAATCGCGCAGCCCAATTCAAAGACGGCGCCTTACCTGGCCATCCTAAGCCTGGCGGTGGCCCCGGAAGTGCAGGGCCAAGGCATTGGGTCCGCGCTGCTGGCGGCCCTGTCTGACCTGGGCAAACGGCAACACCGGCGCGGGCTTACGTTGACCTGCCTGGCCAAACTTGTGCCGTTTTACACGCGCAATGGGTTTGTCAGCGATGGTCAGTCGGCTTCAACTCATGCTGGTGAAGTGTGGTTCGACATGGTGAAACAGCTCTAAAGGCGTGGGGGAAGACACAATGAAAAATGAAGCAATCTCGCTAGCGACGAAGCGGCGGTTTTCGGCGGCGTTAAAGGCGGCACTGCGCACACGGCCGTTTGAGGACATCACGGTGCAACAGCTGCTCACTGCCACCGGCATGGCGCGGCCGACTTTTTATTATCATTTTGATGATCTGTTCGGGCTCTTGCAATGGACCTTTGCCAACGAGGCGCTGAGCTTGTTGCAGAAGGATTCGGATTACACCCACTGGGAGGAAGACGTTTACCAGCTGCTGGTTTATTTGGCTAACAACGCTGATTTGTACGCCAACTTCTACGCCAATATCACGTTGGAGCAGATTCAGGCGATTTTCTGTACGCCGATGCTGAAAATCCTGAATGGCTACATTCAGGCCGTGATCACGGCGCGGCAGCTGACGGTGAGTCCCGCGACTCAGCAGTTTGTCGCCGAGTTTTTTGTGGGCGGATTTGTTAGTGTGCTCGTGCGCTGGCTAAAGGCCGGTCTGCCAGAGTCGCCGGCAGCGCTGCGGCAGCAGCTGCACGAGACGATGGATCAGATCATTGTCCAAGTACTCGAAAAGGCGAACAAAACCGGTAATTTGTCAGATGTCTAACAAACGGCAGTGATTGAACATTCTTTAATGCGAATGCATTGCTTACAATAAAGATGTAAGCGAATTCATGAACAGAAAGGATGAGCGTTTATGGCTTTTGTGAATAATGATTTTGGTGACGTGTTGTTGCACCGCGAATCAGTGCGGGACTTTGATCCGAGTGTCAAGATTCCTCGCGAAGAGCTTCAGCAGATGATTTCTGAAGCAATCACAGCGCCGTCCGCCTGCAACCTGCAGGCCTGGCACTTTGTGATCGTCGACGACGAGGCTGGCAAGGACAAGCTTCGGTCCTACTTTATGAAGTTTAACAAGCCGCAACTGGATTCCTGCAGCGCCATGATCCAAATCTTCGGCGACACCTTGGCCTTCAAGGCCTACCGTGATTTGTGGAACAAGGCTTGTGAAGACGGCCGCATCACCCCGGAAAAGCGGGATGAGGTGCTCAACACCTTCTTGCCGCTTTACGAAAAGGCGCCAAAGTCCATGCTGGTCAACGATTCAACTGTTGACAGCACGATTGCCGCCACGCAGCTGATGCTGATCGCCCGGGCACACGGCTATGAGTCCAACCCCATTGGCGGCTATGACACCACCAAGGCGGCCAAGGTCTTCGGTCTCGACCCGGAGCGCTATGTGCCAGTCATGGCCATTGCGCTGGGCAAGCCGGCCAAGAACGGCAAGGACGAGATGAAGTCTGCTCGGTACCCAGCATCTCAGGTTATCGAGTTCGCCTAATCTAAAAATCGACAATACCTCCGCTTGGTTAGCTCGCTGCTAACTTGGCGGAGGCATTTTTGATCGCGCTAGCTCGCGGCAGTCAGTCGACGATCGGCGGCAAGTCCGGGATCAGCATGCGGTAAAGACTAAGCGCCTTGGTTTGCGGCAGGGCAGGCTCGGTGGTCGCCGTTTGCAGGGCAAACCGCAGCAGCGCCGCACCTAGCCAGCCGCTGATGAACGTGCGGTCTTGCGCCGGGTAGTCGCGCGTGATCAGCACCCGCTGCACGGCGCCAATCATCAGGTCCTGGGCGAGGTCCTGCGCGCTCGCCCAGATGATCAGCTGCCACAGCGGCCGCTCTTCCAGCAGCGCGGACACGATCAGCGCGGAGCCGCTTTGAAAGTCCTTGATGGTGCTTTGATCGACGCGGTGTTCGAAGGCGCCGATTTGTTTGAGCAGCTCGACGGCCAAAATGTCCTTGAGATCCTGGTGGTGGCGGTAAAACGTGGCGCGCGACACCCCGGCCAAGCGGCAAAACTCACCGACCTTGAGACTGGAAAAGGGGACGCCTTGGTCGTGCAGCCGCTGCAGGGCCGAAAGCATTTTGACTTGCGAGTGCCGGCTGCGGGCGTCGATTTGCATCCCGCCGGCGAGTTGGATTTTTGCCATGATGTCACCTCGTTTAGGCTATTGTACCAGAACCCAGCTTGACGGCGGCAGGGCACTGTGGTTAAACCGAGGTGAGGTGATTGTGACATGAAAACGGTAAAACTTGGTAACACGAACTGGACGGCGTCAAACGTCGCGCTGGGCATCATGCGCATGGACGCGTTGACCCCAGCAGAGGCCGCCTCCAGTCTGAACGCGGCAGTAGACGCGGGCATCAACTTTATTGATTCGGCTGACATTTACGGGCAAGGGGCGTCGGAAAAGGTCTTTGGCGCAGCACTGAAACAGTCTGGTCTCCGGCGAGACCAGCTGTTCATTCAGTCCAAGGGCGGCATCATTGTCGACCCGGCACGCTCACACGGCAGCCTGGTGTTCGGCAAACGCTACGACTTCTCCAAGCAGCACCTAATCGATGCCGTGGACGGCGAGCTGTCGCGGATGGGCATCGACTACCTGGATGCCTTCTTGCTGCACCGGCCGGACCCGTTGATGGAACCGGAAGAGGTCGCCGCGGCCTTTGACGAGTTGCAGCAGGCCGGCAAGGTGCGACACTTCGGGGTGTCTAACTTTGACCCGCAGCAGTTTGCATTTCTGCAGGAAAATATCAGCCAGCCGCTGCTGATTAACCAGGTTCAGTTCTCTGTCATGCACACCGGCATGGTCAACGCCGGCATGCATGTGAACATGGAAGATCCGCGCTCGGTCAATCGCGACGGCGGGCTGCTGGCCTTTTCGCGGCGCAAGCACGTTACCCTGCAGGCCTGGTCGCCATTCCAGTACGGGATGTTTGCCGGGGTCTACATCGACAACGCCAAGTTCCCGGAGCTGAACGCCAAGCTCGCTGAGCTGGCGGCCAAGTACCACGTCTCGAAAAATGGGATCGCGGTGGCGTGGATCCTGCGCATGCCGGTGCCGTTCCAGGTCATTTTGGGCACCATGAATCCGGCGCACATCAAGGACTCGGCCGCCGGCTCCGACGTGACGTTAACACGCCAGGAGTGGTACGACGTGTACTTTGCGGCAGGCAACGACCTACCTTAATGCGCAACTGTCTAAGAAAGTAAGTCAAAATTGCCTAGTCGCGTTCCATAAAGCAACGCCCAAGCGCACAAACGCCCCTGCACCGCGATTTTAAACCAATCGTGGCGCAGGGGCGCTTGTGTTTTGGGCTAAACCCGCTTTATGTCTCAGCCTCTTTTTAGCCCAGCGTGCGGCCGAGCTGGCGGATGCGGGCGAACACGGCGTCTTCCTGGCGCCTGGCCGCCCAGCCGGCCGTGTGAATTGTGCTGTTGGGCCGGTTCTCCTTGGTGTACAAAATCGCTGGCAGATAGGCGTAAGGGCCGGGCGTCGCGGCGACAAAACTGGCGGTGAACAGGTAGTCCTCGGCAATCGGCAGGGTTTCGTCGAAGTGCAGGTTCGCCGCGTGAATCGCCGCCGTGCGAAACGCCTTGTTCCAGACGTAGCCGCCGACTTCAGTGCCGTGGTGGGAGACCTGGTCGAACATTTCGCGCTGGGTCAGCAGCACTTCCTGTGCTTGCCGCGGTGGGGCCCCGCGGAACCACCGGTAGCCAACTGCCACGGCGGCAATCCCGGGGGTCATCGCGCGTGCCATGACCGCCGCAAAGGTCGGCGCGATGCGGTCATCACCGTCGACAAAGGCCACCGCACTAGTCGTCGCGCGGGCGAGGCCGAAGTTGCGGGCGACCGACACGCCGCGGTGCTCGGCAAACGCCTCGTGGTGAAAATTGGGGATGCCGCGGACAAAGGCGGCGCCGCGCTCAGCAGTCCCGTCGGTGGAGCCGTCGTCCACCAGCCACAGGGTAAAGTCGGCGGTTTGGTGCGTCAAATCGGCCAGCAGCGGCTCAAAGTAGGCGCCGAGCTGGTAAGTCGGGATCACGATTGTCAATGATTCAGCCATGTTACTCACCTCCACGGATAATTATCCGCGAGGCCGGGCGGAAGACAAATAATTGGCTTGGGCTCGGGGATCAAAATTGGCTAGTCGCGTTCCATAAAGCAACGCCCAAGCGCACAAACGCCCCTGCACCGCGATTTTGAAAAACAAATCACGGTGCAGGGACGCTTGTACTTTGGGCTAAAACCGCTTTATGTCTCAGCCTCTTGCGGAACGTTCAGTTAGTTTTCGACGTGCTTGGCACTGGCCAGAACCTTGCCAACGGCTGGGATCTGGCCCAGTGAATCGATGGCGGTACTTGGCATGACCACAGTGTTGGAAGACCCGTTGGCCAATGCTTCCAAGGCCTCGACGTTCTTGTACGTCAGGTACAGGTCGCCGTTGTTCTTGAGCCCTTCGTTGATCGAATTGATCTGGTCGCGTACGGCTTCGGCAATCAGGCGCTGAGACTCAGCTTTACCTTGGGCTTCCAGAATCTGGGTCTGTTTGTTGGCTTCGGCTTGGAGAATGTCAGATTGCTTTTCCCCTTCGGCCTTGGCGATGGCAGCCTGCTTCAAGCCTTCCGCCTCCATGATGTTGGCTTCCTTTTCACGCGAAGCCCGCAGCAGCTTGTTCATGGATTCCTGAATGGTCTTATCGACCTGGATCGAGTCGATGTTGACGCGGTCCACGTTCAGGCCGTAGCCGGCAGTCGTTGTGGCGATCTGCTGGAACAGTGTCTGGTTGATGGTTTCCGTGCCGTTCAGGACATCGTTCAGGTCCATGTTCCCGATGATGCCACGCAGGTTGGCGCGAGTATCCTGGACCATGGACAGCACAGAGTCCTTGTTTTGATAAACGTAGGCGTTAACGTCAGTGATGTGGTACTTCAGGGTTTCTGAAATGCGCACCACAACGTTATCCTTGGTGATGACTTCCTGTTCATCGACCTTCAACGGAATCTGCTTCATGTTGACGATCTCGGTGATGCGGTAGATGAACGGCGGCACCACATGGAAGCCTGGCTGCAGCGTCTGGACGTACTTCCCCAGCCGCTCCACGATGCCGACTTCCCCGGTATGAATAATGGCCATACTGGAGAACAAGATAATTAGTAGAAAAATGGCAACGATGATCACGATTGCCCAAATGATAATTCCGAACATGTTAACTCCTCCTTTGATTGCCGCGAGCGCGGCGCTCAGCTGTGCTAATACTGCAGTTGCCGTTTGGCCAGGCGAACCCCCAAGCCCAGCGCTGAAGCTTCTGCCACTACCACCAGATCACCAGTGGTGGCGGCGTCGAGCAGCCAGTAGTGATAATGAATGCCAAACAAGACGACCTCGCCATTGCCTTCATGGGTGAGGGTGAAAGTCGTGCCAATCAAGCGCTCGTCTAGCATGCTCTGCCTCCTTGCAACTGACCACATCATAGTCTGTTTGGCCAAGGTAAAATCAGTCTTGGGGCTGATTTTACCGGCAACAGTCCAGGTGCAATAACGATCAACACCTTTCATTCTACAGTAAATCTGACGGCTTGCCAGCAAATCGGTATAATAGGGTTAATTTGCGGAAAGGAGCCCTCGGTATGGCAAGACGCAGGCGTAAGCGGCCCATTTACTCAAATACCTACATCAAGCGCCGCCGGATCTGGACGGCGGTGGGGGCCTTAGTGCTCATCCTGGCACTGGTCCTGGGCGGCTGGCTGTGGACTCAGCGCAAAACCGGCGTGGCCAAGTATCCGGTGCGCGGCGTCGCCTTGTCCCAAAGCGACGGCAGTGCCGACTTTCAGGCCCTGCAAAGCTCCGGGCTGGCCTTTGTCTATATGAAAAGCACGCAAGGGGCGAGCTTTTTTGACGACAGTTTTGCCACCAACTACCAGCAGGCAAGCGGCAGCGGCTTGGCCGTCGGCGTGTATCACTATTTCTCCTTTGACAGCGACCCGGCGGCCCAGGCGGATTATTTTGCCGCCAAGGTCGGAAAAAATGTAGGTACGCTGCCGATTGGCCTGCACATCGCCTACTACGGGGATTACGCGACCCGCCCGCCCAAGCCGGTGGTGCTGCGGGCTAAGGTCCAGGCGTTTGTCGTGGAGTTGCGCCGCTACACGACCCGCCCGCTCGTGTTCATCGGCAGTCCTGCGGTGCTTGGCGACCTCAAAGGGATCGACAGCAGCGCCAAGCGGTGGGTGATCAGCGCGCGCCGGCCGCGCTTTGCCGGCGCCGCGTTTTGGCAGGACGGCAAGCTTGAGGCTGCCGGCGACAGTTACTCGGCTGTGGCCTTTCTGGGCACGAAATCGGCGCTGAAGAAGCTGGCGAACTAACAAAATCGTCACCAAACTGTTAGCTGAATCGATGGTTGGCCGGCTTTCGGCAAGCGATACTAGCAGTGAGGTGAGACAAGATGAAAAAATTGTTGGTCGGGTTGATCGTCGTGGTCGCCTTGGCATTTGGCGGCTACAAGCTCGTGGCAGTGCTATCGTACGGCGGCACTTCGTACTACACCAAGGTCACGACGGGCGGCGAGCAGATCACAGAGAAAAGTGATCAGGGCCGCAGTTATACGGATTACCGGTATCGCCTGACCGGGTACGACAAAACCGGGCACAGCCGCTTGCTCGACTTTAACGCCAACAAGGCGCGGCCCCTGAAGCGCGGCGCTTACCTCAAGTTGGTCTACAACGCCAATAAGGGCGTCACCAGCTGGCAGGCCGTGGACCAGGGCTTAGTGCCAGAGCCGGCCCTCAGCCGCCTTAACTAGCTAACTTACCAGAAAAGGCCGTGCACTTCAGACGAAGTGCACGGCCTTTCGCATGCGCGGTGGTTATTCTGAGTCGGTTGGCGCGGCCGGGGTGATGATGTTGTAGGTCGTGTCCTCGGCCTCGTCGTACACCTTAGTTGGACCAGTGGGACCGCTAGTGATGATCAGTTGGTAGCCGTAGTGGTCCAGAAAGGTCAGCCGGTCAGTGGAAATGCCGGTCACCGTGCCGGGCAGCACGCGACCGTCAATTTTGATGGCGAGGTCCTTGGACACGACGATTTGGTGAGTCTTGTTCGTCAGCTCGTCCAGAAAGGCATAGCGGCCTGTGTACTGCTGCGCCAAGGTCTCCATGGGCGTTGGGGCCGTCTGCCCGCGATGGTGATGCCGGTGCGGCACACTGTTTTTTAATCCGCTGATGAGATTGTGCACGAATGATGGCATCTCTTGACCCCCGTTTATGATACCCTCATCATAGCATGCAGTTGTTACGCTGACGTATCAGAATCAAATCGGTCTGTTACAATATCTTTAAAAGCATTTGTTAATAATGAGAAAGGTGGGAGGACTTTGAAATTAGGAATTATCGGCACCAACGGCATCACGGTTCAGTTCGTGCAGGCGGCCGAGGCGACGGGACAGTTCACGCTCACCGCGGTGTATTCGCGCCGCGAAGAAACGGCCCAGCGCTTCATTGCGGAAACACACGAGGCGGCCATTTACACGGACCTGGACGCGTTTTTTGCCAGCGCCATCGACGTTGTGTACATTGCCAGTCCGAACGGCTTGCACGCCGGCCAGGCGATTCAGGCGCTAAATGCCGGCAAGCACGCCATCGTGGAAAAACCGATGGTGACCGATCGCAGTCAGCTGGCCGCTTTGGAAGAGGCGCAGGCCGCGCATCCGGACTTGCTGGTTTTTGAGGCGGCGCGGCACGTCTATGATCCTAACTTCCAAGTGATCGCCGATTACGTCAAGGATCACAAGGGTGCGCTGAACGGCGCGACGCTGGTGAATGCCAAGTACTCCTCGCGTTACGATGCCTACCTGGCTGGGGATGATCCTAACATCTTCTCCCCACGCTTTGGCGGGGGCGCACTGATGGACCTTGGCGTTTACTCTGTGTACGCGGCCATTGGCTGGTTTGGCCTGCCCAGTGAGGTGGTATACCTGCCTAATGTGCTGTCCAGCGGGGTCGACTGCAGCGGGGTGGCGAGTCTGTCCTACGATTTTGGCAACGTCACCTTGCTGATTGGAAAAAACTATATCACTCAGGCCCCAAGCGAAATCTATTTTGGCAAAACCACCTTGAGTTTTGGCGCGACCGGGGTGCTCGACCACGCGCACACCTTTGGCGCCGATGTGCAAGACTTGGCCAAGCCGCAAGTCGACAATCCCTTGGCCTATGAGGCAGACTTCTTTGGCCGCGCCATCGAGACCGGCGACCATGCGGCCTGTGCCAAGGCGTTTAACTTGGCCAAGCAGGTGCACACGGTGATGGGCCGCTTGCGTGCGACGACAGACATTCACTTCGGGACAGACCCGGAATAGGAGACAACATGCCAATAGCTTCGATGTTTCAACCCCTGTGGGACGCTTCCGGCTTCAAGGCCGAAACGCCAATTCAGGAACAAGTTTATCAGCCGCTCAAGGACGGACGGTCACTGGTCGGATTAGCCCCGACTGGCTCGGGCAAAACGCTGGCCTTTGCGCTGCCGCTGCTCGAGCAGACCACGCCAGGCGCCGGGTTGCAGCTGCTGGTGGTCAGCCCGTCCCAAGAGCTGGCGATTCAGACCCGTGACGTGCTTCGGCCCTACACCCAGGCGGCCGGCCTGCACCTAGTCGGGGTGACCGGCTCGGCGAATGTGAAGCGCCAGCTCGAACAGCTCAAGGAGAAGCCCGAGGTGATCATTGCCACGGCCGGGCGGCTGCTGGAGCTCGTGCAATCCCGGCGCCTCAAGCTGGCCACGCTTAAGACCATCGTCATCGACGAGGCGGATGAAATGCTGCGCGAGCCGGGCCTCAGTCAGGTCCGTGAGCTGGCCCAGGCCGCGCCGGAAGACGTCCAGCTGACCTTTTTCAGCGCGACGGAAAGTCCGCTGTTCAAGGACCTGGCCAAAGAGTTCGGCCAGGAAGTGGAAATCATTGACGTGCGCGATATCGACCACACCCAAGGCGCGGTCATGCATTATTTTGTGCAAACCGACAACGCCCACCGCGAGGTCTGGCTGCGGCACCTGGCGCACCTGGACAAGTTTCAGGCCCTGGTGTTCTTCAATCAAAATGCGGTGATGATGAAAGTTGCGCGCACACTCAGCCACCAAAGCGTCAAATTCGCGGTGTTGAACCGCACCGACCGCTCGACGACGCGCGCCAACGCCTTGAACGCGTTTCGCAAGGGTAAGGTGACGTTGCTGCTGGTCACGGACTTGGCCGGACGCGGGCTTGACATTCCGCACCTGCCGGCCGTGATCAACTACCAGACGCCAACCCGCGCGGAGGCCTACATTCACCGCGCCGGCCGGACTGGCCGCATGGGCGCCAAGGGGATGGTGGTGACGCTGGGCGACGACCACGACCTGCGCGATTTGCGCAAGTTGGTGCCGCAGTACGACATCGTGCGCGGCTACCTGAACGACGGCAAAATGTCCACGGAAGCGCCGAAGGAAGAAGCAGCGACGCCGAAACTTGCCAAGGCGCCGCGGACTGCACCCATCGTGCCAGCGGCTCAGGCGCCCGCGCCGGTGGCTTCAGGCCAGCCGGTTGAAGCGGTCAAGGCCGCACCGGCGAGGAAGAAACACCACAAGAATCGGCTGCGGGATCGCAAGAACAAGGGCAAGCGGCGAAAAGCTTAGCCCCCTTGCGTCAGCGCTGCCATTAGCTGATAATAGTGGTATAGACAACGCGATGTGCGCGAATATTCGGAGGCCTTTTTAATGAAAGTAACCAGTACTGTTGATGCACCCGTGTCATTTTTCTATCAAAAACTGATTGATTCGGTGCTGTACGACATTAAGCACGAAACCGGGCAAGACTTGACGTTTGCCCAGCTGGCGGGTTTTGAATACAAGAAGTCGGTTGGCGCGCGCGGCACGATTCGGATCAAAATCTCGAAGCTGGTGCAAAATCAAACTTACGCCTTCGATACGATTGCCGGCGGTGATACTTATCACACGCGCTACGATCTGGCCGGCACAGAGGACGACAAGACCGATGTCGTCTATCACGAAAACGCCGAGTATGCCGATGACATCAAGAAAACCAACAACACGATCATGATGATCCTGATCGGCTGGAGCAAGAAGCGCCGCATGAAGAAAATGTGGGACTCGGTTGCCGCGTCGTATCAAGACGGTGAATAACAAAATGGGGCTCGCTCAGGCGGGTCTTTTTAATTACATCAAAAAAGACCAGAAATTAGATTTCTGGTCTCGCTTTAGTTCGGTGCTGCGCTCTATCGGAATCGAACCGATGATCTTCTGCTTAGGAGGCAGTTGCTCTATCCTGCTGAGCTAAGAGCGCGAATACGATAATTCTGCGCTAAAGCTGAATTGCTGTCAACTGGCCGGGGGGCACTGGATTCGGCCAAAGGCGCCTGGCCGGCGTGGTACAATGGCCAAAATAAACCGAAAGGGGGTCATCTGGTGATCTATCTGCAAACAGTTGGCGCCACGCTGGTGATTTTGCTCGCATCGGCCATGATTTTGTCCTGGCTCAACGCGCGGACCATTCAGCACATTGTCAATGTGACGGGCAAGTCGAACGCACAGTTGTGGGAGATGTTGCCAGGGCTGTGGGTTCACGAAACGGCGCACGCGCTGGTGGGCCGCCTGTTTGGGCTACATATTCAGGAGTTTTCCGTGCACTAAAGCGCAGATCGGCGCGCGGCCGGGCACGTGACGTTCAGTTTCAACAAACACTCCTTGTGGCAGCGCCTGGGGTTGTTTTTTGCCGGCGGCGCGCCAATCTGGACGTTCGGCGCAGTGGTTCTGGTCATTGGCAAGCGGGCGTTTTGGCCGGGGCAGCCGCTAGCGCTGGTCGGGCTGGGCACGATGATGCCGGCCTGGCCTTGGGTCGGCGCATGGCTGCTGCTCACGCTGCTCCTGAGTTTCGGAGCCAGCCTGTCGAGCGCCGATCTGCGCACCATGATGCGCGGGCTGCCGGTGTTTGCGGTGCTGCTGCTGGCGGCAGCTGGACTGGTGAGGCTTGTGGCCCCCGCTGGCCTTTTGACTTGGGTGAGCCTGAATGTGCTGGCGGGCTGGGTCGCCGGTTTGCTGGTGCTGGTTGCACTGGGGATGAACGTGCTCAGTCACCTGGTGTGGCGCTGGTCGTCTCAAATATAAGTGATAGTTGATTATTTTAATAATCATATTCATTGCGCAAGGCCGATATATTCAGTTACGCTTATATTAGGCAGGGGAGAGCCCTGCCACAACGTATCCCCGAGGAGCCGGAAGAATCGCTTTTCCGGTGCTAATGCGACCGCGCTCGTCCTAGGCAACGCGGGCGGCCGCTCTCGATTGTTGACATTGGATGGTGCAGTGCCAGAGTGGTGCGGCCATCTCGACAATCCACTGAAGGGAGTGGGAACTATGTTACATCTGATCTGGGTCCTCATTATTGGGGCAGTGATTGGTGCAATCGGTTCGATGATCGTCGGCCGCGATCTGCCAGGTGGGTGGATCGGGAATATCATCGGCGGGCTCGTTGGGGCCTGGGTGGGCGGCAGCCTGCTCGGCAACTGGGGGCCGAATGTCGCCGGGATGGCCGTGATTCCGGCAATCATCGGTGCAATTGTGGTCGTGCTCATCGTTTCGCTGCTGATCGGCACCCTCGGCAAGAAGCGTGACCGCGCCTGACCGCGGCGGCTGAAGGAGGGAAAACGATGCGACCACTGACCAAAGCAGGCCTCGGCCTGGTGGCCATCATCGGGCTCGTCCAGGCGCTAGCCGTCATGGCGTTGACCTGGCCGCTCGCTGGGGTTCGCACCTGGCTTTTGCTGTACTGGCAGCCGGCGCACTGGGTCCTGTTCGGCCTGGCTGCGTTTGTCGGCCTCGCGTTTTTGATCATGCTGCTGGTTGCCGTGCTGAGGCCGTCAACGACGACTAAGCTGGTGCTGGCCAATGACCGCGGCGACTTGTCTGTGTCCAAGCAGGCGGTCGAAAATGCGGTGGCGAAGGCTGTCGCCGCCGCACATCCGGTCAAAGGCGTCACTGTCGATGCCACAATGCACAAGACGCAGGTCAAGCAGGCGACCATTGATGCGTACAGCCTTGAGCCCACCAACTTGAAGACGCAAGTTGAAGGCATTGAGGCGACCGCGCAAGGCAAGCTTGAGCGGCTGCTTGGCGTTCCGGTGAAGAAGATCAAGGTCAACCTTCACCCTGGCACGAAGGCCCCAGGCAATGCCGCCCGGGTGCTGTAGTGAGAAAGGAGACGCCATGCCAAAATACCTGACAGGCGCGCTGATTGGCGGCGGCATTGCCCTCGCCTGGCTGCGCTTCGGTTTTCTGGGAATGTTGTTTGTCGCGCTGATGGCGACCGGCGGCTGGGCCGTTGAAAAGTACCTTTGGCCTCGCCGCGCGTATCTGATGGCCTTTTTCCAAAATGGGGCGGTGAACCGCCGGCGGGAGGTGAGGTGATTGCCAATGCAAACTGTAACCGAGCCTGCCAGCACCACGGCGGCGACCAGCTCCAAACTGACCTTTGAACCCTACGTCCTGGAGAAGATTGCCGGCATCTGCGCGCAGCAGATCCCGGGAATTCTCGCCATGGATGGCAATGTCGTTGACAAAATGGCCGAAAGTCTGGGCCGCGATGAGAAAATTACCAAGGGCATTAAGGCCGAGGTGGGCGAGCACCAGGTCGCCATCGACATGACGGCGTTGCTCGAATTCGACGCTGACGCCAAGGCCGTGCACGAGGCGCTGATCACGGCGGTGCAAGCTGCTGCGCTGCGCATGACCGGCCTGCAGCTGGTCGAGCTCAACTTGCACGTCGCGGATGTTTTGACCAGAAGTGAGTGGCAGAAGCACCAGGCTTGACTTTACCCGACCACTGTTGACAGGCCGCTTGATTCGGCCGCTGCCAAAGGAGGCCAAGATGACTAACGAAGACATGAAGAAGAACTTGAACCGCTTAGATAAAAGCACAACGGATCTGTACGGCAATCAGGGTCTGCAGGACGCTAAGAAGCCGGAAATGGCAAGTGGGCACCACGACCCTGATGCCGCCGACCATGAGGAAAACCGCGCCCAAGCGCTGAAGAAGGAGTTGCGGTTTGACGATGCGGTCATCCAAAAAATTGCCGGCATCACCGCCGGCGACGTGGACGGTTTGCTACGCCTGGAAGGCGGCATGTTCCATGACATGACCGACTTTTTGCGCAAGGATGCCGACCCGAAAGCTGGTGTTGCCGTGAATGTGGACGACAACCAGAAGGTCAAGGTGGAACTGGACGCGACGATGCGCTACGGCGAAGACGCGCCCAAGGTGTTTGACCAGGCCACCGACGAAATTGTCAAGAACGTGAAGCAAATGACCGGCATGGATGTGACCGAAGTGAAAATGACGGTCAAGGATATGCTGACGGATGATGAAATCGCGGCCGAAAAGGCCAAAGCAAGCAAGGACGACAAGGATTTGGACCGCGATATGCAGCCGGCCTAAATCGCGTTTGCCACCACCCGAGCCGCGCAGCCCCCTGCGCGGCTTTTTCAATTTTTAAAAAGAATCGGGCTTGCGACGGACGCCAAAGATGTGACGAACCGTCATAATAATCTGGAGGTAATCGACGCTGCGGCGAAAAAAGGTGACGCACCCCTTGCCAAACGCGTATGCTTAGAACCATCAAGGGCTAGGAGGCAAAATTGTGCTCGAACTCAAACACATTAAAAAGTACTACCACGTCGGTGACACCCTGACCAAGGCGCAAGATGACGTGTCCGTTGCGTTTCGTAAGCAGGAATTCGTCGCCATTCTTGGCCCCAGCGGCTCAGGGAAGACGACGATGCTCAACATCATCGGCGGGCTTGACCGCTACGACTCCGGTGATCTGCTGATCAAGGGCCGCTCGACCAAGGATTTCAAGGACTCAGACTGGGACGCTTACCGGAATAACTCGGTCGGCTTTATTTTTCAGTCCTACAATCTGATCACCCACCTGTCGATCATGGAAAACGTCGAAATGGGGATGACCCTGTCCGGCGTGCCGGCGGCGGAGAAGAAGAAGCGGGCCGAAGACGCACTGATCCGGGTTGGCCTCAAGGACCACATGCACAAGCAGCCCAGTCAGCTGTCTGGTGGCCAGATGCAGCGCGTGGCGATCGCCCGCGCCATCGCTAACGACCCGGAGATTCTGCTGGCCGATGAGCCGACGGGGGCATTGGACTCGGAGACCTCTGAGGAGATCATGCAGCTGATCCAGGACCTATCGCGCGAGCGCCTGGTCATCATGGTCACGCATAACCCGGACCTGGCCAAGAAGTACGCCGACCGCGTGATCAACTTCGCCGACGGGAAAATCATGCATGATTCGCACCCGCATGTCGAGGCGGAAAAAGCCGAGGCCTTTCAGCTCAAGCGCACCAAGATGAGCTACCTGACCGCGCTCAAGCTGTCCTGGACCAACATTCGCACCAAAAAGGGCCGCACATTCCTGACGGTGTTTGCCTCCAGCATCGGGATCATCGGCATCGCGGTGGTGCTGGCGTTATCCAACGGCTTCCAAAAGCAGATCGATAAGACGCAAAGCGAGGCGATGGCTTCTATGCCGGTGACGATCTCGCAAACCGGCACGGATACCAACTCGCTGATGACCGGCACGGACACCAAGACTTTTTCTAAGTCGAAGCAGGTGACGGTTGAAAAGAGTGCGGCGGACAAGGCCCAGCACACCAATAAGCTGAGTCAGTCCTACCTGGACTACCTGGACAAAATGCCGACGGCCGACGCACGCAATATTGCCGTTTCTTACGGCACGGGCATGAACCTGATTCGCCAGGCTGACGGCAAGTACAAGGCCGTCAGCTTTTCGACGGCCAACCCCGACAGCAGCAGTGCGGATTACGGTTCGATGATGGCCGCGTCCACCGGCGTCGGCGGCGCGGTTTACCCAGTGCGCCGCACCAGCTCGGGCAAGACCTTCCTGCAGACCTATTACAAGGTCCTCGCCGGGCGCTACCCAACCAAGGCGACAGACATTGTGCTGGTGGTCGACAAGAAGAACAACGTCAACATCAACGCGCTGAAGAACCTCGGCCTCACGGTCAAGGAAGGGCAGAAGTTTAACTACGACGACCTGATTGGTACCACGGTCAAGCTGGTCACCAACGACCACTACTACATGAAGCTGCCGACGGGAACCTACCTGCCCAACCAGGATCTGAGCAGTGCCGCAACGGCGCCGTCGACGAAGACCCTGACCATTCGCGGCATTGTTCGTGTGAAGTCCAAGAATTCCGATGGGCTGCTGTCATCAGGCATCGCTTACAGTTCCGCTTTGACCAAGCAGGTCCTGAATGACAACAAGGACTCGGCGATCGTTGCAGCTCAAAAGGCGAGCCAGGCCAACGTCATGACCGGCCAGCCGATGGATCAAGCGACGCGCGCGGGGATGCTGACGACTTTGGGCGGCACCAGCACGCCCATCTCCATCCAGATTTATCCGACCACCTTCAAGCTCAAGGACAAGGTGCTCAGCTACCTGGACCAGTGGAACAAGCACCACAAGCGAGCTGATAAGGTGATTTACACCGACCTGGCCGGCACCGTATCCGACATGACCGGTGGCCTGATGGATGCGATCACGTATGTACTGGTCGCCTTCGCTGGGATCTCGCTGGTCACTTCCATGATCATGATTGCCATCTTGACTTACACCTCAGTCATTGAGCGCACCAAGGAAATCGGGGTGCTCAAGGCCCTGGGCGCGCGGAAGAAGGACATCACGCGCGTGTTTGACGCCGAGACCTTCATTCTGGGCATCGGCGCCGGCTTGTTCGGCATCGTGGTCGCTTGGGCGCTGACCTTCCCAATCAATGTGGTGTTGGAAAATGTCACCGGCTTGGCAGGCGTTGCCGTGCTCAATCCAGTCCACGCCATCGTGCTGGTCATCATTTCCACCGTCTTGACTCTGCTGGGCGGCCATGTGCCGGCCCGCATGGCGGCCAAGAAGGATGCGGCGATCGCGCTGCGCTCCGAGTAATCGGCTGGCCTCAACCAATGAACCGCCCGCAGTTGCAGGCGGTTTTTTGCTGGCTTGAAAAATTTTTTCAACTTTTTTCGTGAAAGCGCTTGACCTGAAACCCGTCCCACAATTTACAGTGACCTTGTTGATAGAAACAGCGATTCGATCCGCGGCGAAGCGCATGGCAATCATAGGAGGTCGTCATCATGTTTGACACATTATTTCGTAAAACTGCCTTAGTGAACCTGGAGTTGGCGGATCAGTCGGAGCTTGGCGCGCTGGCCGAGGCAGCCAAGCAGGCGGCCAAGGCCTTCAAGCTGGACGAGACTGCGCTGCACGCCAGCATGTTGGCCAGCGAGGCGCAAGGCGCGCAATTCGCCGGGGAGCAGGCCGTGATCGTGTACGCGTCAAGTGATACTTTAAAGGCGCCGCGGACGCTGCTGGTGACGCTGGCCAAGCCGGTGGCATGGGGCTCAGGTGAGGGTGCTCATGCGGTGTCCCAGCTGGTCATTTTGGCCATGCCAGGCGATCACAGCGATGAGGAAAAGCAGGCGGTGCTGACACGCATTCGCCGCAAGCTGGATGCCGGTGTGCCAAGCGCGGCTAAACAGGTCGAGCAATTCGCCCGCACACTGCTGGCTGAATAAGGCGCATCGCCGCAACGCTTCTGCTACACTAAGAGGCGGAGGATCATCATGACAAACATTCACGACATTGCGCGCATCAGCGGCTACTCGGTTTCGACCGTTTCCCGGGTGCTGAACCATCGAAAATATGTCTCAGACGCTGTCCGGGCTAAGGTCCAGGCGGTGATCGACGAGCTGGATTACGCGCCCAGCGAAGTTGCCCGCGACCTGAGCCGCGGCAAGACCATGAAAATCGGGGTCGTCTTGCCGATCTTCGTGCACCCGTACTACACGGCGCTCATGCAAAGCATCACGGAGGCCGCCTTTGCGCAAGGCTATCAGGTGACCCTGCTGCCGTCTAATTACCAGCCCAAGCTGGAAAAACAATTCCTGGAGCAGTTCCGTCGCCGCTCCTTTGACGGTCTGATTTTCACCTCGCACGAAAGCCCGCTGGCCGACTTGGCCAAGTACCAGCAGTTCGGCCCGGTGGTGGTGTGCGAGGACCCAGGTGCCGTTGACATCGCCGCGGCCTTCACCGACCGCAAGGACAGCTACCGCCAGGCGTTTGAATGGATTCGCGCCCGCGGCTATCAGCACGTCAGTCTGATGCTGCCGCGTGAGCCCAAGCTGTCTGCAACCTCGCGCACCATGGTCGAGGCCTACACCGCCGTGTTTGGCACGCCGCCGGATCCGACGCGCAACTGGGTGGGCTCGATGACCAACGAGGACGGCAAGGCCGCCGGGGCGTTTTTTGCCAAGCTGCAGCCGGACTTCGTGTTCTCAAACGGCGACGACATCGCCGCCGGGGTGCTGGAGTACTACGTGGAACACGGCCTGCAGCCACCGGCGATGATGGGTCAGGAGAACGAAACCGCCGGCCGCTTGATGGGCATTTCGACCATCGATCACCACCTTGACGCCGTCGGCCAGGCCGCGCTGGCTTTGGCGACTGGGGCCAAGCATGGCCGTGTCGAGATTACGTCGCAGTTTATTGCCAGAGGTTAAGCCAACAGTGGCCCGCTTGTTGCGGGCCACTTTTTGCAACCACTGAAAAACCCGCCAGGCGCGCTTTCGGTATGCTAAACTAAGAGCAACTTAACACTCAGGAGGCGGTTTCATGCAAGTCATCATCACGGTCATCGGGACGGATAAGGTGGGCATCATCGCGGCCGTCACAACCAAGCTGGCGGCCCTGGACGTCAATATTTTGGACGTGTCGCAGACCATCATGCGCGGGGCGTTCACCATGATGCTTCTGGCGCAGCTGCCGGCTGAGGCGGACTTCACGGCCGTTAAAACGCAGCTGCAGGACTTGGGCGCAGACATTGGTGTCGAGGTCAAAATCGCGCGGCAGGAGATTTTTGACGCGATGCACAAGCTGTAACCCAGGAGGCGCATGATGGAAAGCAATCAGATCAAAGAAACCATCGAAATGATCAGCGAGGAGAACCTCGACATTCGCACCATCACCATGGGCATCTCACTGCTGGACTGCATCACGGGCGACACCAGCACCACTGCTGCGCGGATCTACGATAAGATCACCGCCAAGGCCGCTAACCTCGTAGCGGTGGCGGACGCGATCGAAAATGAATTCGGGATCCCGATTGTCAATAAGCGCATCAGTGTCACCCCGGTGGCGCTGCTGGCCGGCAGCGACCCCAAGCCCAATTTTCCCGCCATTGCGCAGGCGATGGACCAAGCGGCCAAGGCGGTGCAAGTCGACCTGATCGGCGGCTACTCTGCGACCGTGCAGGCGGGCTGCACACCAGCCGACGTCGCGTTGATCAACAGCTTACCCGAGGCGCTTGCCACCACCGAGCGCGTCTGCGCCTCGGTGAACGTCGGGGCGACTCGCAGTGGCCTCAACATGGACGCCGTGAAGCTGATGGGCCAGGTCGTCAAGGACGTATCGACGATCGATCCGGTCAACGCGATGAAGCTGGTGATTTTTGCCAATGCGGTGGAGGACAATCCGTTCATGGCGGGCGCGTTTTGGGGCGTGTCGGAAGGCGACGTGGCCATCAACACCGGCGTCTCCGGTCCCGGGGTGGTCCAGCGCGCGCTGGCGGACCAGCCGCACGCGACGTTTGAGCAGGTCTGCGAGCAGATCAAGCAAACCGCCTTCAAGGTCTCGCGGATGGGCCAGTTTGTGGGCAAGGTCGCGGCCGAGCGGCTGGGGGTTCCCTTCAACATTGTCGACTTGTCGCTGGCCCCGACCCCGGCGCGCAATGATTCTGTGGCGCAGATTCTGGAGACGCTGGGCCTGAGTCATGTCGGCACGCCGGGTACCACCGCGGCGCTGGCGCTGCTCAACGACGCCGTCAAAAAAGGCGGCATCATGGCCGCGGAAAAAGTGGGCGGGCTCTCAGGGGCCTTCATTCCGGTGTCTGAGGACGCGAACATGATCGCCGCCGCGGCGGCCGGCCAGATCACCATCGAAAAGCTCGAGGCGATGACGGCGGTATGCTCGGTTGGCCTGGACATGATCGCGATTCCGGGCAAGACGCCTGCCACTACCATCAGCGGCATGATCGCCGACGAGGCGGCCATCGGCATCGTGAACAATAAGACCACCGCGGTGCGCGTGATTCCGGTGCCGGGGAAGGACGTCGGTGAGACCATCGAATTCGGCGGGCTGTTCGGCCGCGCGCCAATCATGGCTGTCAATGACGGGGACGCCAGCGTGTTCGTCAACCGCGGCGGCCAGATTCCCGCCCCGATCCACAGCTTCAAGAACTAAAAAAATCAGCAGTCCTCTTCGCAAAGGCTGCTGATTTTGTTTTGATTAGCGTTAAGTCAGGCCCAATCGCCATTGCGGAAAATTGGAACCACGGTGCCGTCCTTCTTGATACCATCGATGGCCATCTGCGCCGAGCCCATCATGAAATCGACATGGGTGTCGGCAACGTTCAGGCCGCGGGCGGTCAGCTCAGCCGGCGTCAGCTTGGTGCCGCCTTCAAGCGAGAACGAGTAGGCCATGCCCAGCGCCATGTGATCTGACGCGTTTTCGTCGTACAGCGTGCTGAAGAAAATCAGGCCTGACTGGCTGATCGGCGACGGGTCGGGCACCAGCGAGATCTCGCCCAACGAGCGCGCGCCCGGAATGGCCAGCAGGTGCTGCAGGACCGCATCGCCTTGGCCGGCATGGGCCGATACGACCTGGCCATTTTTGAAGGTGAAGTGCATGTCCTGCAAAATGCTGCCGGAATAAGACAACGGCTTGGTGGACGCCACTGTGCCGTCAATGCGGCGGTTGTCCGGGGCAGTGAAGACTTCTTCGGTCGGCATGTTCGCGGTGAAGACTTCGCCCTTGGCGTTTTCCCCGCTGCCGCCATTCCAGATATGGCCGGTCGGCAGGCCGACGGTGAGGTCCGTGCCCGGCGCCTGGTAGTGCAAGGCGTCGAACTGCTCGGCGTTCAGCCAGTCGGCTTTCTCGCGCAGCCGGGCCTCATGCTTGGCCCACGCAGCTTCCGGGTCTGTTTCGTAGATACGGACCGTTTTGAAAATGGCATCCCACAGCTTGTCGGTCGCCGTTTCCGGGTCCTCGTCGGGGAAGACCTTGGCCGCCCACTTCGGCGACGCGGCGCCGATGATGGTCCAGGCAATTTGGTTGCCGGAAATTGCCGCACTCAGGGCCGCGTAGCTTTTCTGGAAGCCGCTTTGGTAGGCGGCCACGCGTGCCGGATCCACGCCGGCCAGGTTGTCCGGGTCGCTGGAGGTCACAGTGATCCGCTTGGCCGCGTGGTTCAGCCAGTAGTCGAACATGACCTTGGTCTGCGGGGCTTGCTGCTTCAGCCGGTCGTCGGCGAGGTGAAACATGTCTTGGCGCTTTTGAAAATCGTCTTGCCACCAGACCTGCACCTCAGCCGCGCCGCGCGCGTAGGCTGTTTCAATGATGCGGTGGGCCAGCGGCCGCTGGTCGGTCGCGACTTGCAAGTAGACCGTGTCGCCGGGTTTCACTCCCACGCCGGTATCCACCGCAAGTGCCGCGTACTTGTCGAGCAGTTGATCAAAATTCGGTAGTGTCATGCCGTTATCCTCCTTTGGTTTGCTCTTATTTTAGCCGCTTGCAGAGGCAGGCTCAATCAGTTTCGGATTTCTTATCTTCAAGCGGGTCGGTATAGATGATTATACAACACCCATCACTTTGCCATAATGGTCCCAGATAACGCCCGAATAACAATTGTTCACCCAGGCAACGGAGCGTTAGAGGCGGTGGTACTCAAGGGATACAGGCGGCCTGCTTTATTAGAAAAATTGTTAGATAATCATTGTCTTTATACCCCAATCTGTTAAAATAACCAGGTAAGTGTAAGCGTTTTGTGTAGGGGGTTTATGGTTTAACAGAGCTTTCAGGATTTAGGGGGAACTTTAATGGCAAGGAAAAAAACAATCACGCACGACCAGATTTTGAACGCGGCGTATGCGCTGGTGGTCGAAGAGGGCTTTAAGCACTTCACCGCGCGCAACATCGCCAAGCGCATGGGTTGCTCTACGCAGCCGATTTACTTGGAATTTACCAACATGGCGGACCTCAAGCAGGCGGTCCTGGACGAGATCAAAGAGACCTTGCAGACCAAAATGAGCCGCCGCTTCACCACCGATCCCATCGTCGACCTTGGGCTGGCGTACATCAATTTTGCGCTGGACAACCCGGCTCTGTACCGGGCGGTCTTCATCGAGGACCACTTCGGCGTCGAGGACATGCGGGAATTTGCGTTCACGACCGCCATCGAACGGCTGGACCAGTACGCGCCGGCTGAGCAGATCAGCGAGGAGCAGCGCCGCAACACGATTTCCGGCTTATGGATCGTGGCAACTGGGATCGCGAACTTAATGGCGCCGGACTTCATCGAAATCTCGCGCGAGCAGATGATTGAGATCTTGCAGGCCGTGATTCATGACTTCATCATCAACAAGCGCTTCGCCAAGGATTCGGTGAAAATGGACCTGCGCGAGGCGCTGAAAAAGGCTGAATAGAACTAGCTGACCTGAAAGAAAGTCGTATCGGCTTTCTTTTTTTATGCGCTTGCACAAGTGGATTGCTTGCGCTAAGTTGAAAGCGGAAAGTGGGTGCTTGCATGCGTGCAGAAATGATCGAGGAACTTAAGAAGCTTCAGCGGCAGACTAATATCACGAACATCACGGCCTTGCACGATCTGGGTAAGGCGCAGCGGGAGACAGTGCCGCTGGCTGCGCTGGGTAAGCGGCCAATCATCAAGCGCGACCCGGTCGCCTTCATCGATGCCATCGAAGCCAACTTGATTCAGGAACTGCTACCGCAGCGCCACCAGAAGATGGGGGCCAATCCGGCGGCCTTTTTTCGCGGGACGGCGGAGCTGATGGCCTATGACCTCAGCCACGAGCCGCAGTCGCACTTGCGCGTTTTGACCGACGGGGATGCCCACCTGCAAAACTTCGGCTTCTACGCGTCGCCCGAGCGCAACATGCTGTTTGACCTTAACGACTTCGATGAGGCGGCGCCCAACTCGTTTGAATTTGACGTGAAGCGGCTGACGACCTCGATCTACCTGTTTGCCGGTCAGGAGCACTTCGGCGAGACTGACGTCGACCAGCTGGTCAAGGAGGTCGCGCGCACTTACCGCAAGACCTTGAAGAAGGCGTTCAAAACCGGTGCGCTCGAACGCTTCTATGCTAGCACGGCGGTGGCCAATCTGGTGGCTGAGCTGCCCGACGAGGAGGACGCGCAGTTCGTGCGCGATGTGGTCAAAAAGGCGGCCAATCGCGACAACGAATCCGTCGTCAAAAAATTCACCGAGCTGCACGGCACCCACCTGCGGTTCAAGGATGATCCGCCGCGCACGGTCCACCTGGAACAAGGTCAGGAAATCGGGATGATGCACGGCTTCTTGCAGTACCAGCAGACAACCCGCGCAGACGTCGCACTGCTTTTGGGGCAGTACCACATCACCGACATCATTCGGCACTCCGTCGGCATCGGGAGCTTCGGCACCAGCAGCTACCTCATGCTTTTGACCGGTCTGGGCGGCTCGCACCTGGTCCTGCAGGTCAAAGAGGCGCTGCCAAGGCGGCGGGATCTGCTGCCATCGCGGCTGGAGGTCACGCTGAATCAGGAAGTCAGCGAAGGTCAACGCATTATTTCGTCCACGCAGATCCTGCAAAAAGCCTCGGACCCGTTTCTGGGCTGGTTCACCGCGTTTGGCAAAAGCTTTTACGTGCGTCAGTTCCGCGACATGAAGGGGTCGATCGACGTCGCTTCGCTGTCATGGACGCAGTACCAGGCATACTGCCGCCTGTGCGGGTACCTGCTGGCAATGGCGCACGCCCAAAGTCCGATGGCCGCAGTCGCTGCCGGGTACATGAACAAGGATTTTGACGCGGCGATCCAGCACTGGGCCAAGGACTACCTGCATCAGGTCACAGCCGATTACGCGGCCTTCATCGAAAAATACGACTGATTTTGCTGAGCGGCGCCGAGAACTTTTCGGCGCCTTTTGCGTGAGTCGAATTCGTTGACTCGCCGGCGGTTCCTTTCTACGCTTAACCCACCAGGAAAGGTGGGGAAAAGTCATGGCGCAAACGCTGAGCGAGCTGGTCTTGGACATGGCCGCCGAAAAGCCTGTGATCACACTGACGGCGCCCGAACTGATCGCGCTGCTGTTCAGTTTTTCCGATGCGTGGCAGCCGCTTGCCGGCAGTGTCCTTGGGGGGCCGAAAGACCCGCTGACGCAAGAAGTTTTTGCCGCGCAGGTTGGCCAGCTGCTGCGGCGAGCAAGCATGGGGCTCGCCCTGCACATGCAGCCGCGCCACTTCATCTACGCCGCTTATTTTGACGTGCCGGTACAAGCCGTGCAGCAGTTTTTCCTGCACACGGCCCAGTATGAGTTCATTTTGGCTAGGCCCGACTTGCTGCGGCTGACCCTCATCGGCTACCTCAGTTGAAATGCAGCGTCTGCGCGATTCTAACGATTATGTCATGCGGCTTCATAAATGAACCACTAGGCGGCCACTTCGGGTATAATAACACCGTAAGCAGGTTACCTTGGAGGCGATTAGTTATGAAGAAAACTATTTTACTGATTCCTTTGACGCTGCTGGTCCTGGGGACTGCGGCGTGCGGGAATTCATCCAGCGCCAATGATTCTTCCAGCAGCAAAGCCAGCTCCAGCAAGGTCGAGAAAAAAGCCACGAAGAAGAACAGTAAGACGAAAGCGGCACCGGCCGCCAAGCAGACGGCTTCCAGTGCCTCAAGCAGTGCCACCTCTGACCGCTATACCACCATGAAGCAGGCGGTTCAGGCCAAGATGCCAGGGGCCAAGTTTCCGAGCAACTACACGGCGGCTGCGGGCAAGAACCTGAACGTTCAGGCGATCGGTAACAGCGCCAACTACGGCCTGTACCTGAGTGAAGGCAGTTCCCTGCCGTTCAACGACCCGAGCCTAGACGGCCTGATTGCACCAGTTGCGATCAAAAAGGTGACATACGCGACGCCGGCCGCCGCTGAGGCACAAATCAACTATCGACCGGTCGAGCAGGGTTTGCCCACTGTCAGCGTCGGCGACAACCTAATGGCGACGGAAGAAGGCGCGGCGGGCTCGACCTACCTGACCTGGGCTGAGGGCCACTGGTCCGTGTCGCTGCAGTCAGCGACCATCAACGGGGAACAACCGCTGCCGCTGGCTAACCAGGTCACCAGTCTGCTGAGCAAGGAAATGCTGCCGGTTCCGGCTGGTCATGGCGCTATCAGTTTGACCACCACCAGTACCAACACGCGGCAAAACAGCGTGACCTGGCGTGAAGGCAACGCGCTGTACACCGTGTCCAGCACCGATCCCATCAAAGCGCTGCAGACGGCGATCGATTTGAAATAAACAATGTCATACCGACGCTGGCCTGAGTTTGTTGCCAGCGTTGCCTAAGCCTGGTGTGCCGATTTGGCCGCCGGGCTTTTTCATTGGGCTTGCGCTGCCAGGTTTCTGCCTATCGCACCGGCCACTTTGGTATAATTAACAAGAGATATAAAGAAGCGGTTATGGAAGGAGGGAAAAGTGATGAGCAGCGGCCCCAAAGCGGTGATCAACCGCGGCAAGCGGCGCAAAACCAGACTCACAGAGGCGCAGAAACAGGCCGTGCACGCCGGGCAGGTGCCGCTCGCCAGCATTCGTGTTTCCCGCGGCATCAAGCTGCGCGAAGCCATCAAGCTGATGGTCGACCGCGTGATGGACGCGCAAATTGGCGTGATGTCGGCGGCCTTGGCGTATTACACGCTGCTGTCACTTTTTCCAATCTTCATTGTGGTGGGGAACCTGCTGCCGTTTTTTGGCTTCAGCTATTTTCAGATTCAGGGCTATTTGACCCAGGTGATTCCCACCGACGTGATGAATTTTATTAATCCTGTCATCAAAAACCTGATTGCGACGTCTTCAGGCTCCGTGCTGTCGGCCGCCGGGCTCGTGACCCTGTGGACCGCGGGACTGGCCATCAACGGTCTGAAAACCGGATTTAACCGCGCCTACGACGTCAAGCCGCGGCAGAACTACCTGGTGCAGCGGTTGCTGTCCATGCTGATGCTGTTTATGCTGGTGCTGATGCTCGGCGGCGTCATGGTCGCGTACACCTTTGGTCGGCAGTTTCTCGAGTGGCTGGTGCCGGCGCTGCACCTGTCGACGGCGTGGCTGGAGACCTTTAACACCTGGCGCTGGCCGGTGACCTTGACGGCGCTGTTTGTGATCATTTTCGTCATCGACTTCTTCCTCCCCAACGCGCGGATCAAATTCTGGACCATTTTGCCTGGTGGCACGCTGACCGTGGTCGGCTGGCTGGCGCTTGGGCAGGGGTTCTCCTGGTACATGCGGCACTTTGGCACCCGCATCTCGACGTACGGTACGTTGTCGACGGTGATCGTGCTTCTGCTGTGGCTGGATGTCATGGCCATGCTGTGGCTAATCGGCGTGGTGGTTAACGCCATCATCGCCGAGTACTACGGCGGCCACCCCAAAAGCAGTCGAGGGAAGGTCCACGATTTCGTCCGGAAAAACCGCGACGAGCTGGTCGCGCGACGGACTGACAGTCTGTTCAAGTAAGCGGTGGCCACATAAAAAACGTCAATCTCAGCGCGCCCATGGGTGCTTCACTTCCTGAGATTGACGTTTTTGCATTACAGCAGTTTTTCGATGGCCGGGACCATGGCCTCCGGCTTCGTCTTCGGGGCGAAGCGTTCAACCACATTGCCGTCGCGGTCGACCAAAAATTTGGTGAAGTTCCATTTGATTTTTTTGGAACCTAAGGCGCCTGGCGCTTGTTCGGTCAAGTAGCCGAACAGCGGCTGGGCGTCTTCGCCGTTGACTGGCCCGACTTCGTGCATCGGGAAGGTCACGCCGTAAGTGGTGCGGCAGGCTTGCGCGGCCGCCTTGCCGTCGCCAATTTCCTGGTGGAACTGATCAGACGGGAAGCCGAGAATGACCAACCCCTTGTCCTCGTAGTCTTTGTAAATCTCTTCCAGCTGGCCGAACTGCGGGGCAAACCCGCACTTGGTGGCGGTGTTGACGATGACCATCGGGTGGCCCCGATACTTGCTTAATGGATACTTGGTACCGTCTTCCAAGGTAAGAGTGTAATCATAGATACTCATTAACGGCGCCTCCTTTACTGCGATCATTGTACTGCGAAAAATAGATAGAGTACAAGTTAATTAGAGCCAAGTAAAGTTAAATATCACGGTTTGCGCAGGTTGTTCAGGCGTTCAATTCTTGCGCTTTTTCGACTAACTGCTTGGTGAACTTTTCTAACGTTTTGATGTCATCATCCTCCGGGGAAAGGTCGATTTTTACGTTCTCTGCTCCCTTGGTGGCCCCAGCCTGGGCAAAGGCCTTGTCGAAATCGTCGACAGCGGTCGCAAAGTCGTCGTAGAAATGGTCGCCGCTGCCACAACAGCCATAAACTTTACCTTTGAGGTCAGTTGCTTTGAGGTCATCATAAAAGTCTAAAGATTCGTCGGGCAGGATCCCAACATCTCCGTCAGAGTAGGTGTAGGTGGCGGTGACGCAAATGTCTGCATCTTTGAAGTCTTCGGCCATGGCCTGGCTGACTTCAGTGGTATCGACGGTGTAACCGTATTTTTCGAGCTCCTCGCTGACGATGTCAGCGATTTCTTCATTGTTACCAGTTAGGCTGGCGTAAACGATTTTTGCAGTTGGCATGTTGTTTGTCCCTTCAGTTGATGGTTCATTTTTTCAACGGTTTCCATTTTAACAGAGAAGGGCGATTTAGCAAAAGCGTCTGATTACCCGTTTGAAAGTATAAGTTTGGGCGACGACTGGGGAATCGCCAGTGGTTCGCTGGCTTGCTTTGTGTCATGATGGGACTATTGAATTTAGGAGGGCAGCGGCATGCGTCTGTATCGCAAATTTCGTCAATATCTTGAAGCTAAACATCTTTGGGACGTCTTTACCTATTTGTTTTTTGGCGGTCTCGCCACTGTTGTTAACATTGTTTCCTTCGCTGTTGCTTACCGAAATATGGGTTTTTCCTGGCCAATCTCCAACACGATTTCCTGGGTTTTGTCAGTACTTTTTGCCTTTGTCACCAACAAACTCTGGGTTTTTCATACCCAAACGACCAATCGTCTGGGGTTACTCTGGGAATTTGTGAAATTCCTTGTTGCCCGGATTTTCTCATACGGACTCGACATGTTCACAATGTGGCTGATCATTGATGTAATGAGCGGAAATGACCTAATCGCTAAGCTGATTACCCAAGTGTTGGTGGTCGTGGTCAATTATGTGTTCAGTAAGCTGTTCATTTTTACCTCACCGAGGCGTGATCGCCAGTGACGTATTGCCAACTGAGGCAGGTTATCAAGCCTATTTTTAGTTCAGCCACAAACGCGCATGACACTCGGAAATGAGTGCCATGCGCGTTTGTGGTTTATTCAGATGAAAAGGTGGAGCTAGTTGAGCTTCACGCCGCGAGCATCGATCCAAAGAATACGCCCGTTGGCCAGCCGAATCTGGTAAAAATCATTGCCAGACTTACTGCTGCGAGTGGTGATTGCTTCAGTCAGAACCTGAACAACTTGGTTGTTGAAGCTAAGGGCGTTGTGGTTCTCAAGCACAGACATTGCGTCAGTGTAGTACGGGGCAGAGTAGAGCCCATCAGATCGGCCACTTTGACGGATGTGACCCTGCTTGTTGATGGTCGTGGTTTTGGTTATTTTATCGTAAGTGATCGGGGTAAGGGCGCGTTTGTCGATCCATTTGACGCCGCCGTCTGGTAAGGTCACCTTCGCGTAGGTGCCTTGTTTGGTGGTGGCTTCAGCGGTTACCACAACCCCGCGACCATTGTACTGCTTAGCATCAGTGTTTTGCTTGACGCTGTCCGCATTACTGCCGTAAGGATGGTTGTAAAGCCCATCGGCACGATTGGTCTGCCAAATCACAGCTGTGTAATTTACGGTCTTCTGGTGGGTTGGCTGCTCCAACCCAGTGGTATTGACGCCGCGAGCATCGATCCAGTAGAGACGCCCGTCGCTCAGCTTAATTTGGTAGAAGTGATTGCCCGCTGAGACACTGCGGTCAGTCGTTGCTTCAGCCTTCACCTGAACCGTTTGGCCATTAAATGCAGGGGCATTGTGATTTTCATCGATGCTGAGGTAATCTGTGTTCCATGGCGCTGAATAAAGGCCATCCGAACGGCCTGCTTGATTGATCCGGCCTTGGAGATTAAGGGCCTGTTTACTTGTGATGTGGTTCACTGCGATCAGCTTTACACCATCAGCATCGATCCAGTGGATGTTCCCATTGCGAAGACGCAGCTTATAGAACGTGTTGTGACCGCCAGCACGATTGGTAGTCTCTTTGGCGAGGATTTGGACACCTTGGTCGTTGAATAGCTTTGCGTTGCTGTTTGGCGTCACGGTAGCGGCATTCGTGTTGTAAGGGGCTGAGTACAGCCCATCGGCCCGGCCGGCTTGTTCAATCCGTCCCACTTGATTCAACTGGCTGGAAGAGGTCACTTTGTCGTACGTGTCAGTTGTGATGCCCTTCTTATCGATCCATTCAACCTGACCATTGTTTAGTGTTACTCGAACATAGGTGCCTGTCGGAGTCGTCGTTTCTTGAGACACGGACACAGTCTGGCCATTGAATCGCGGTGCATTGCTGTTCTCAAAAATGTTCGAGAGCTTCGTGTAGTAGGGGCCATCTGGGTATAGTCCATCACTTCGCCCAGCCTGTGCAATCTTGGCTTTGTAGTTAACATTCTTAGTGTTTGATTCCTGATAGAATGAGTGAACTTTGATGGCACGTGAATCGGTCCAGTAAGTCTTCCCATTGAAAAAGCGAATCTGATAAAAAGTATTTCCAGCTGATGCACTGCGGCTGGTGGTGGCTTCTTGCAAGATTTGCACAGTCTGGCCATTGAATAATTTGGCGTTATGGTTTTCGATCGTGGTCATTGAATCTGTGTTATACGGCGCCGAATAGAAACCGTCCTGGCGAATGCTCTGGTCGACCGTGCCGGGCAGATTGATGGCTCTTGTACTGGTGACTTTGTCATAGCCGTGAGGAGCAGGGGCCACTGTCGAGCCAGTAAAGAGACCTGTGTAATCGATTGAAGCGTCAAGAGTTGAGCTGTAACCAGCGATCTTCGCCTGCGATGAAAACTGCCAAGCCCCGTAAGTCGTGTTTAATAAATTATTGGCCCTCGGCTGGTACGGATACTGAGCGATCCATGTCCGCGCCTGGCCGACAGTGCCAATTGCATCGTTTGACCAGGAGTAATATTTACCAGTGTATAACACGTGGTTTGTGTATCCTCTGCTGCTTAGGGTGCTCCAGAAGGTGTTGAGGGCTGAGCCAACATTGCCACCGACATCAGCAGACTCAAGGTCAGCAACAACTGGGCTGCCTTTAGGAACACCCAGTTTGTTCAAGACTGCCGCAAAGTAATTTGCCTCAGCGGCTGCAGTCGTTGTACTTGAGAAATGGACATAATGGTAGGCCGCAATTTTCATACCAGCGTTTTGAGCTTGTGTTAGCTGGGTGCTAGCATCCGGATTAGTGTAGGTCGTGCCTTCAGAGGCTTTGACGATGACGGCTTTCACGCCACTAGCTTTGAGTGTATTGTAGTTGGCTTGCGTCATCGTGTTTTGATAGGAAGAAACATCAACCGTATCCACACGCGGGAAGGCAGCTTGGCCAATCGTAAAGCTGTCGATCTGTGGTGTTGCGGCCAGCTAAACTATATTCTGACTGCGGCCGGTGGCAGAATAATCTGCCTCGGCTTCTTTTTTAGCAAAAGCAAGCCAAGCGGCAGCGCCGTTTTCTGGAATAGTCATCGGCATCCGCAGGTAGTGAACTTTAGCGGTCGAACCAGATTCGTTGATATCTGCCTTAGTGAACGTGTTGTTGCCCCCGTCGCCAAGTGTGCCCTGCTCGATTGACGCCTGACTGTGGTGGTTGCTGGCGGTGAAGTCGTATCCTGCTGCATCGCCTGTGGTCGTCTTAACTGGCGTTGCTTGAACTGAAACCTGGCTATCAGCGTGCACTGGTTGAGCCAGCACCTGTGGCGCAAGGAATATCGCTGAAACGGCGACCGGAACGCTGATTAACCACAGTTTGGTAAATGCTTTAGATGAATTCATAATTTTCTCCCCCGAAACTGTTGTTGAGCCCCTTAGACTTCGTTGTTATGTAACAATCCTCTATCAGATAAGATACCACAGTTATGTTTCATCTTTGTAATGTTTCTTCTGCAACGAAGAGGTATCGTGCACTTTGTTGTGAGTTAGTAAAATAATCCCGCTTTGATTATTCACAACCTTCTCAGTTTTGGAGCTGAACTCTGAGATTTTGACGTGTGGTTTGACGCTTTCAATTGTCAATAAGTCGCGATTAGTCTCTTTTTGTGGGAAAATGAACTTCATCAAAATGAAAAGTGTTTGTAATAGAGCCAGAGTGTTAGCCGTAATCAATCATGTCACTTCAGTCCCACTAAAATGCTGCCCACTGCGAGACCCATTAGGTGGTTCCAAGCGTTGATCCAGCGACGGCTCGCAATGGCCATAATCGCTTGCAGCGTTAGTGTGTTAGAATTTACACTGGTAGGACTTGATTGTTCTATAGAGGAGGAAAGCTTAATGGCCAAATATCTGATCACGGGCGGAGCAGGTTTTATTGGTTCAAACCTGACTGAGCGACTGCTTAAGGAAGATGATGCGTCAATTACTATCGTGGATGATCTCTCAATGGGAGACACGGCCAATATTCCCGCCTCTGAACGGGTGACGTTTATTCAGCATTCCATCACCGATCATGAGTTCGTGAGTCAGCTGGTGAGAGATAAGCAATTCGACTATTATGTCCTGCTGGCCGCGATTGCTAGCGTCGCCGATTCGGTTGAGCGCCCGTATGCGACGCATCAGGTCAATCAGGAAGCCAACTTAAATATCATTGAGACTCTCAGGAGTGAGAAGCTACCGTTCAAGAAGCTTTTCTTCTCCAGCAGTGCGGCTGTCTACGGTCAGTTGCCTGAGATGCCTAAGCGAGAAGATCAGGCGGTTCAGCCGCTAACACAGTACGCGGTCGACAAGTACGCGACTGAGCGCGCAATTATCAACTACGGTCGCCTTTATGACATGCCGATGGTTTGCGCCCGCTTCTTTAATGTTTATGGCCCCAAACAAAATCCAGCCTCGCCATACAGCGGCGTGCTTTCAATCATGTTGGATTGTCTGACCCAAGACAAACCATTTTCATTCTTTGGGGATGGTTCGCAAACCCGTGACTTTGTTTTCGTCGGCGATGTCGTTAATGCAATCTATGGCTTGTTGCACACAGCGGAGGCACGCAATGATGTGTATAATATTGCTAACGGCCGGCAGACGAGTCTGATGTCTGTGGCCAACCAGCTTGAGACATTGACAGGGAAAAAGTTACAGGCCAGCTTCAAGCCGGCACGGTCAGGCGATATCCACGATTCATACGCGGACGCCTCGAAAATCAACGCATTAGGATTCATGACGCACACGCCGCTCGAGGAAGGGTTGGCTAAGTACGTCGCATCAGTCAAATAACTAAGGAGATGCAAGTTTTTTGATCACATTAAAGTCTGATCGTGAAATCGAAGGCATGGCTAAGTCTGGAGAAATTCTGGCAGGCATGCACCATGCGGTAAAGAAAATTATCAAGCCTGGTGTATCAAGCTGGGAAATTGAGAAGGTGGGCCGCGAATACATTGAGTCCCACGGGGCTATTCCGGCTGAGCTGGGGTTTGAGGGCTACAAGTATGCAACCTGCGTGGCAATCAATGACGAAGTCGCACACTCAGTTCCTCGGAAGGGTCTTTATCTTAAGGAAGGCGACATCGTCACCGTCGACACGGTCGTCAACTGGCAGGGATATATGTCTGATTCAGCATGGACCTATGCTGTGGGTAAAATTTCGCCTGAGCGTCAAAAATTAATGGATGTCACCAAAAAAGCGTTGTACCTTGGCATTGATCAGGCCGTCGTTGGTAATCGACTCGGTGATATCGGTTACGCAATTCAGCACTACACAGAGGACGAAATGGGTTACGGCGACGTGCGTGAGTTGATCGGTCATGGCATTCAGCCGACGATGCACGAAGCTCCCAACGTGCCTCACTACGGCGAACCCGGCCATGGCCTGCGTTTAAAGGCGGGGATGACCATCACGATTGAGCCGATGATTACGACCGGCACATGGAAAATCAAGGCCAAGCAAGTGCCTCATGATGACTGGGAGTACTATGTCACGGCCGACGGCTCTGACTGCGCCCAGTACGAGCACACACTGGTCATTACAGATGATGGGCCAAAGATTCTCACCAGTGAGGATCATGAAGCGGATGCTAAATACATGTTGTGATTAACTGGCCAAGCTGGCGCGAGTCAGTTTGGCTTTTTTGTGTCTTGATCGGTGGAGGTAGATTGATGTTATCAGTTGTCGTGCCATGCTATAACGAGCAGGAGAGCATTCCACTCTTTTACCAAGCGGTTGAGAAGCTGCGCCCAGAGATGGGTCAGGAACTCGAGTATGTCTTCGTCAATGACGGCTCAAATGACGAAACGCTTAGCGAATTACGAGCGTTAGCAGGCAAGGATTCCAGCGTTCATTATCTGTCTTTTTCGCGAAATTTTGGGAAAGAAGCAGCGCTTTATGCAGGGCTTCAGTCTGCGACGGGCGATTTAGTGACGGTGATGGATGCGGACTTGCAAGACCCACCCGAATTACTACCGAAAATGATCCATATGATTCAGACACAAGACATTGACTGCGTCGGGACGCGTCGAGCGGACCGGGCAGGCGAGCCGAGGCTGAGAAGCTTTTTTGCCCGTCAGTTTTATCGGCTGATCAACCGGATCTCCTCAACGCAAATGGTCGATGGCGCACGCGATTTTCGCTTAATGACCCGCCAGATGGTTAATGCGATTTTGCAGCTCTCAGAATATAATCGATTTTCTAAGGGGCTGTTCAGCTGGGTTGGCTTTAACACGAAATATATCTCCTACCCAAATCGCGAGCGCGTTGCCGGGCAGACTTCCTGGAGCTTTTGGAAGCTGTTTAACTATTCATTGGACGGTATTGTGAACTTTTCCGATGCGCCTTTGAACATTGCCTCTTTTGTTGGTGCGGCAAGTTGTTTTGGCTCAGCCATCGCGATGATTTTCATTGTGGTCCGAGCACTTCTATTCCACAATTCCGCCGCTGGTTGGCCCTCACTAGTCTGCATTATCTTATTCCTTGGCGGTTTACAACTGCTTTGTCTAGGTATAATTGGCAAATATATTGGCAAGATTTTTCTGGAGACAAAGAAAAGGCCTGTTTATATCGTTAAAGAAACTGATAAAACTGCCAATGATTGAATCAGTCACATTGAGTTCCTCCGCTGTCAGAATTCATTCGAGGACCGAAAGGTAAACGGGTGAAGTTTTAGAAAGTATTACAGTTAAGTGCCATCAGCGCCGCATTCAGTTCAGTCATTTATAATAGCTTTCGTCGAGTTGTGAAAAAGTCATAAGTAGAGTAGGAAGGTTTCGTTGATGCTAGTTACAGCCCAAGCGCCAGGAAAATTATATATTGCGGGCGAGTACGCGGTGGTGGAAACAGGATACCCAGCGATCATCGTTGCGTTAAATCAGTTTGTCACAGTGACTGTTGAGGAAATGCCTGATTATGGCAGCATTGTCTCTAAGCAGTATCAAGAAAATTCGCTACTGTGGCAACGGCACGGCGACGAAATGGTCTTTGACGATCGCGACAATCCGTTTCATTACATCCTAAGTGCAATCAAATTAACAGAGGAATATGCCCGTGAGCAGGGGAAGCCGCTAGCACTTTACAAGTTGTTTGTTGACTCTGATCTTGACTCTGATAGCGGTAAAAAGTACGGCTTAGGGAGCTCTGCCGCTGTGACAGTGGCGACAGTGAAGGCTTTGAACCAGTTTTATCAGTTACACATGACTTCCGATCAGCTTTATAAATTGGCTGCAATCGCGCATCTGGATGTTCAAGGCAATGGGTCGTTAGGCGACATTGCAGCCTCGGTGTACGGGGGCTGGATTGCTTACCGCTCTTTTGACAAATCCTGGCTTGCCGCCGAACGGCGGATTCACTCACTGACTGAACTGCTTCACATGCAGTGGCCACAGCTTTCAATTGAGCTGCTCCATGCGCCGGCTGAATTGGGCCTAATGATTGGTTGGACTGGGTCACCTGCTTCAACTTCGCGTCTGGTTGATAAAATCACGATTGCGAAAGCTAAACAGCGTAGCCGATACAAGCATTTTCTGGCGCAAAGCGAAAAAGTTCTTGAAAAGATGATCAATTGTTTTCGTACTACCGACCTCGCAGGCATTCAAGAGGGCGTCCGGGAAAATCGGCGGTTATTAAATGAGCTGGCTAGTTTTTCGGAGGTTCAGATTGAGACCCCATTGCTCAATCAACTGTGCGAGTTAGCGGAAGCGCATGGCGGTGCGGCTAAGTCATCTGGGGCTGGTGGCGGTGATTGCGGCATTGTTTTGATTGATGCTGAGCAACACGCAAGGCAAATTTCTGAAAGCTGGTCTCAGGCCGGAATTGAACAGTTAAAGTTTGAGGTTCACGAGCTGTTGCCGGTGCGGTAACAGCTTGCTTTTTAGTTAAGAACCTGTGTGGGACTAAGGCCTGTGGTATACTTTTTCATGGTATGTTTTGGCGTTTAGTCAGACGAATCTAGTTTGGAGAGGGTTGTGCTTATGAAGTCGGTCAAACAATGGAGTGGCCTTAAACGATTGGGAGTTGTGATCGTTGACTTGCTATTGTTTCATGTTAGTATCTTACTGTCATACTACTTTCGGTTTGGCATTACGATTCCACAGGTGAACCTGTATTCTTATCAGCATTCCGCCATATGGCTCTCGATCGTGTTTCTCATCGTTAATTATCTGCTTGGCGTGTATGTTTACTATAATCGACGAGTTAGCGACATCGTCTTTCTGACAGTTTTGGGTCAGACCATCGCAATTGCCGCGCTCATGGTCATCACTTTTATCGGTCGCCTGTTTGCTTTTCCCAGATCTGTGCTCCTTTTATCCCTGATTATTAGTATCCTTATTCTTGCGGTTTGGCGAACCATCGTTTATTACCTTTACATCGCGTTTACGCCTGATGAGCATGTCGCGGTTATCTCCTACGAAGATGAGCTGCCCGCAATTATTCAGAATTTTAGTTCGTCCAAGAATAACAAGCATCGTGTCCGCTATGTGATCACTGACCATTTTTTGGACAATGTCAAAGCCATTATTGATAAAGTAGACATTTTCTACATCACCGATACCATTAGCGATGAGGAGCGCCGAGCAATTGTCGACTATGTCATCAAAAATGAAAAGCACCTGATGTTGCCTTCGACTTTTGACAACTTGTTGATGCTGCGGCCAAACCTGATGAACTTTGAGGACGAGAGCGTGATGGGTATCAGTGATTTTCGTCTCTCACCTGAGAATGCTGCTCTTAAGCGGCTTTTCGATATTCTTGTTGCCCTTGTACTGTTGGTTGTGGCCTCACCTTTTATGTTGATTACTGCAATTCTAGTTAAACTTACTTCGCCAGGGCCAATCATATATAAACAGACGCGAATCACCTTGAATCAGCGTGAGTTCAAGATTTACAAGTTTAGGACCATGTCTGCCACTGCTGAGGCTAAATCTGGTCCAGTACTGGCTCAGGCAAATGATTCCCGAATCACGCCTGTCGGCAAGTACCTACGAAAGCTCCGCCTCGATGAGCTACCACAGATTTTCAATGTTTTAAAAGGCGACATGTCGATCGTTGGTCCACGGCCGGAACGCCCATACTTCGTGAATCAATTTAACAAGCAGGAGCCACATTACTATTTACGGCATAATGTACGCGCTGGCATTACCGGATACGCTCAGGTATACGGAAAATATGCCTCCAACTATCGTAGCAAGCTGAAATTCGACCTTTTGTACATCAAATGCTATAGCCTGACGCTTGATTTCAAAATCTTGCTTCAAACAATCAAGATCTTGTTCGACAAGGTTTCGTCTCAAGGCTTGGATGAAGATGAGAAACCAAGTATGAAGAAACTGCAGGAGATTGTATCCGAGAATGACATTGAACATATGAGCTAGTCTCAGGCACAAAGAATAGACCACACGGAGGTTTTCTAAATGCAAGAAGTGAGTTTGGGATCAGTGCTAAAGGTTATCTATAAGCGTTTGTGGCTAATTATTATCATCACAGTGCTTGCAACAGGTGCGATGGGTTGGCTTAAGCTGTCTCGCAGCAGTGCCCAGTATGAGGCGACCGGCGAAGTCGTTTTGGTTCCGGAAAAAGGAACCAATAGTGATCCTTCGGCGCAAAACGCATACGCCAATCAGCTGATGGCGACCAGCCAGGACCTGGTTCAAAGTTCTGAGGTGCTGTCTTCGGTTTCGACCAGCCTGAACCGTCAGGGAATTTCAATGCCAGTCGGTAGTTTGTCTTCCGGACTCACCATTACTAACAATGCCAACTCTATGCTGTTGCAACTGAAGTTTAAAAGCCCGAACCAATCAGTTGCGATGTCAGGGCTAAAAACTATCATGACAGAATTCCAAAAAGTGGCCCCGAAGTATTTGCCCGTTTCGAAGGTAGCAATCGTCAAAGGCGATTTGCCCGTTTCACAAAGCAGCTCTCTGCGGTCACTTATTCAATATATGATTGTTGGTTTTGTGCTTGGCGGTGTCCTTTCACTGATTATTGTCTTCGTTCTGGAATATTCTCGGCACGTGGTCCGCGACCCTAACTACTTACAAAAAAAGTATGGTGTCAAGACGATTCAGATTCTGTAATTCATTAATTCCGTGAGGTGCGAGTATGGCAAAGACTAGCGATTTTCCTAGTAAGTACAGTATTGATAATTTGGTTGGCAGCCAGTCAATCAGCGCGTTGAATTCAAAACTGCACGTGATGCAGCAAGAAAAAGGCAAAACTGCCATTTTAATCGTTTCTCCAACTGAATTTGATGGGAAAACAAACGTGGCTACGAGTTTGGCAATCGATGCAGCCAGGGGGGGACGTCGGGTTCTACTGATTGCGGCTAACCCATATGACCAATCTAATTATTTTAGAGTTGATAACGATTATGGCCTAAGTGATTTGGTCGAAGAAGAAGACTACCAGGCTTGGATCGACAAGTCTGTGAAGTCGACTACTGAGGACAACTTATCGATGATCACAGTAGGCACTGCCTCTCCAACAGATTTTGATGCCAATGGGTTGGTGATGCCGTTAAGTGAAACTCTATCAGTCCTTGCAAAACACTACGATTTAATTCTCGTCGATGGGCCCGCAATGTTCGAGGGCAACTTAGGCATTAAACTGAGTAGCGCTGTCAAAAACGTAGTGATCGTTTTGCGACAGAATCATAGCAAAATGCAGGCTGCTGATAAAATGCTTGCTGATTTCCGGCAGACTGGCGTTCAGGTGCTTGGAACTGTCGCTCTGGCGGAATGATCATTTTTGGATAGAAGGGTGCGGTTCAAGTGGTGAAAATTCCAAATTTAGCTGAGGCAACACCGAATCAGATTCGGGCACTTCAACTGAAGGAATTAGAAATTTTGAAGTATGTTTCAACATTGTGCGAGCAACATCAGTTAACTTACTATCTGTGCGGTGGCACCTGTATTGGTGCGGTTCGGCATCATGGCTTCATTCCGTGGGATGATGATGTCGATATTTTTATGCTCCGAGAAGATTATGAACGGCTATATCACAATTGGAATCAGTACTCCGTTGATCCCAAGTATCAGATTTGCCGGTCCGACGCGACGCATAACTACCATCACGCGGCCATGACGGTCAACGACAGCACCACGACGTTTATTAATTTCCGCACTCAAAATGAGGACGTCAATCAAGGCATTGCCATTGATATCATTCCAATTGACCACCTGGCACCAACTCCAATGGGGCGTTTTAACCAGCGACTCAATGCAATATTGTTTTCAATTTTTGTGAATCAGAGGCTTCCCGATCACCAGGGCAAGTTATTGCGCTTTTTGACTGCGATTCCTTTGGAACTGGTGAGGTCAAAGAAGGCTCGTTATCGCATCTGGCACCGCGCAGAGCAGAAGATGACTGTTGCCCAGCCTAACAGTACTGCTTTGGTTGAGTTAGCCAGTGGGTTAAAGGGGCTGTTTCGACCATTTGATCCGCAGTGGTTTGCCTCAACTGTCAAGATGCCGTTTGAGGATACGCAGATGCCAGTGATGGTTGGCTATGATCAGTACCTGACCCTGGTCTTCCATGATTACATGAAAGTCCCGCCGAAGGCCCAGCAGCTGGCAAAGCATCACACGGCAATGATTGATACGGAAACCCCATACACCGTCTATCGTGGTAAAGCCTATCTGGTCCCAGCAGACAAACAGTAAAAAGGAGTAGTCGAGCCTTTGGAAGATTTAAAAACCGTCACGGTCCTACTTTCGACGTATAATGGCGAGCATTATCTTAAGCAATTGCTGGATTCACTCTTAGTTCAAAAGGGTGTCCGGGTGGATATCATTGTGCGCGATGATGGCTCTACGGATCATACTCGACAAATACTGAGCGATTACAAAGGCCAGTCTGGTATCCAGGTTTACCTCGGTGAGAATATTGGGTGGCGGGACAGTTTCATGACCTTATTGGCTTCGGTTGCCAAAGAAGCGTCGAGTGATTACTATGCTTTTGCTGATCAGGACGACATTTACGCGTCGGACAAGTTTCTGGCTGCCGTCACTAAACTTGCGCCGCACGAATCTCAGCCTGCCCTGTATCACAGCAATGTGACGTTGGCCGATGGCGATGGTCACGCGATTGGCGATCGCTACCCCCGAAACTTTCAGCCTACCGGACATCTGCCTGAGGCCTTTTTTGATGTGACTTGGCTGGGGACAACTATGGTATTCAATCGCCGTCTGATGGCTTTACTCGCGGAGCATGTGCCAATCGACAACATTGTTCATGATGCCTATGTAATGAACGTTGCACAATTTTTGGGGACAGTCGTTTACGACCCCACGCCGCACATGCTGTACCGCCGGCATGATAGCGCGGTAACAGGTTTTGGGGGCAAGAGTGATTCGCAGAAAATCAAGGCACCTTCGTTATTAGACCGTTATCGTCGGTACAAGCACAATCCGGTGATTCATCCGTTTTCTAAACGTGCGCATGAGCTCCTTGTTGGGTATAGTGATCAGCTGTTGCCAGATCAGCGGCGTTTTTTGACCGCGGTGGCAACCTATCGAACCAATTTTCGAGCACGACTGGATCTATTATTCAACCCTGGCATCCGTGCTTCCAAGCTGCGCCCCACTTTGCAGATCAGGTACCGTGTGCTGGCGAATACACTTTAAAGCGGGAGTCTATGAGATGACTGAACCTACGATTACGATTTGTTTGTCGGCTTACAATGGCGAGAGGTTTCTGGCTGAACAGCTAGCGTCCTTTCAGGCTCAAACCTATCAAAATTGGCAATTGTTGATTCACGACGACGGCTCAACGGACCACACGGTTGAAATCGTGCGGAAATATGCGCAGTCAGACTCACGAATCCACTTGGCGGACCTTGGGGGGCATCTGGGCATTAAGCGGGCGTTTATCGCACTATTAAAAGAACAAGACACTGACTTTTACGCATTTAGCGATCAAGATGATGTCTGGGAACCGGAGAAACTTACAACGTTGGTCGATGCACTTGCTTCAGAAAATAGCGAGAAGCCTCTGCTTGCGTACTCTCGGTTTAGCGAAATCGATTCAGGGGGCCGCCCGTTGCCAGAAGATGACCGACACCCAATCTACAGCACGGCGTTCAAGGATTTTTTGATGATCAATACGGTGACTGGATGTACTGTTCTGCTGAACCGTTCCTTAAGAAATAAATTGCTTGCGCCTAGTGTGGCAGTTAACTACAGTCTGATGACAATGCACGATGCCTGGGCCGCCTTGGTTGCTAGTGCGTTTGGTAACGTGATTTTTGTCGATCAGCCGCTTGTTCGTTACCGGCAGCATGGCGATAATGTGCTGGGCGCGCCAGGAACAGCCAACCTGCTTGTTCGCATTGCGCGGCTACTGAAATTCCGTGAAGCCAAGATTGTTGGTGGCAACGTTCGCCAGACTGGCGAATTTCTACGCTGCTATCAAGGCCAGTTGGCCGCGAAGGAGGCGGCCTTAGCAGAGGGGGTCGCAGCGATATTCGACGACTGGGCACCCATAAAAAAAATCAGCTTTTTGCGGCGAGAGCACTTATTTGTCAAGTCGAACTCATTAAATATTCAAATCAAAACACTCCTTTGGCTACCAACACCCTTGCGTCGATATATCCTAGGTAAGGCAACTAAATAAAACATAGAAAGAAGATGAGATGAATGCTCTTTTTAGCCTCAGAAGCGCTTCAGTTTGTTGATCAATTTGCCAAGCGTAAAAGTCAACTTATCGGCGGCTTCGGTCTGTTGGTATTGGGTTATTTGGCGGCCTTTACTAGCCCGATGCATAACTTGGATTACCAAACCTACCAGGCACAATACGTGATTACCGCTGGGCAGCCTGCAGGGGCTTGGAAGTTTGAGCGTGGATATTCATATCTAAGTGTTTTATTCTACAAACTAGGGCTGTCGTACCAAACCTTCCGAACCTTTTTATGTCTTATGGCCATTATCGTTTTATATATGGGAGTGCGGCGCTTCACCACGAACACCCCACTTTTTGTTGGTATTTATGGGGCGACGGTTTTTTTGCTCGACGCGACACAACTGCGAAACTTTATCATGCTCTCGTTCGTCATCTTAGCCATCTCGTTTCTCCAAGAAAAAAACGTTAAAAACTACTTGATTGCGACTTTTATAATTCTGTTGTCTGCCCAATTTCATTCTCTGGGCTACCTATTTCTGCTAGTAGTTGTTCTTAGGCTGATGTCCTTCAATTTTCTGTACAAATATGCGCTCTGGTTAGTTGGTGCGGTTGTTGGCGTGATTATGATGATCAATGTGGTTGGTGTTCAGCGAATCTCCAAGTTGGTAGGTCGGGTCTTAGCGCTTGTGTCTAGTCGGGCTAATATCGGTGCTAAGTTAGCGAGTCAGTATGGCAATGGCAGCATTTTGATCAGGTATGTGGCCGTCGGAGTTTCCTCGATTGCCGCCTTTCTGCTGATTTGGTTTCTTTACAAGGTGGTGGCGACCAGTCAGGACAAGAAACTGATTAACCAGTTCCAACTGATTTATACGGTTGTTCTTATGTCTATGCTCACATTGCCGACTCTTTCGCTCGCAGATGATTACTCACGTATCCCGCGTTCTATATTTTTGGTGGTTATCATTGGCATTGCAATTTACTATGAACATCAGCATGAATTCAAGGTGCCAAGGATGAGCTCCTTAATTAATCTCCTGATATTCTTGGTTTGTGCAATGAATGGTTTTTCTCACCTGTACATGTGGGGAACATACTTCCGTGGTAGTTTGTTGTATCTGATCAAGCTGGCATGACGAAAGGGGACTGCGTCAATGGTAGATAGTTCATGGGGCGTTGTGATTGTTTTGTATCACCCTGATGAGACGCATCTCAGTGAGACGGTCAAAGGACTCGTTGAGTTGACTGACCAAGTTGCACTTGTGAACAACGGCGAACGATTATCGGATGATTTTGAGTATCCGGAATTTGTTACTGATTTGGGGAGTAATCGCGGGATCGCGTTTGCCCAGAATCGAGGGGTAGAATCTTTGATTGCTCGGGATCCTACACTTGAACAAGTCTTTTTTCTGGATCAGGATTCTGATTTGCCTGAAGGTTATTTTCAAGGCATGCTCGATACCTGGTCGAGGGTCAAGCACACGACACCCAATCTAGGCATACTTAGCCCCAGAATTGAGCGAATGAACAAACCGGGCAGCTACTCTGTCCTGTACGTTGATCAGCATCGCTTGAATAAGATGAAATTTGAAGATGACCGGCGTACGACGGTAAAAGGAACTCTGCCAATCTCAAGCGGTATTCTTGTCTCAGTTTCCGCGTTTAATGCGGTGGGGGGGCTTAGTGAGAAATGGTTCATCGACTGGGTCGATTATGACTTCGATCTGGAGGTCTTAAGGGCCGGCTATATGAATGTCACCACGGCGGAAAATGCGATTATTCATAAGATTGGGGCCCCTCAGCGTCGTCACTTCTTTGGCCGGGAGTTTGAAGTCACAAATTACGTTCTTTTTCGGGAATATTACATGACGCGGAACGGTATTTATTTAATGCGTAAGTTCGGGAGAACAATTAAAGGGCTTAGAAGATATTGTTTTGGTGGCATCGCCAGACGATTTTTGATGGTTTTCTACGAGCCGCATAAGCTCAAGCGAACTGGGGTACTGATCAAAGGACTGGTTGCCGGATTGTTCACTTCGTATCGGTAATAGGCTCAGGAAGGACAAAGCATGGTCTCAAGAAAACGCGCATCACTCCAAAATGCCTCTGCGGCTTTCATCACGCAAATCATCATGATGATTTGCCAGTTTACTGTCCAGACAGTGTTCGTCCACACACTTGGGGCCCGTTATTTAGGGGCCAACGGATTATTTAACAACCTCATCACTTTTCTTTCTTTTGCCGAGTTAGGGATTGGATCGGCGTTCAGCTATGCCCTCTACAAACCCCTCGCGGAGAAGAACGAAGCCATGATTGCCGGAATCATGGCTCTGTTTCGCAAGGTTTATGATGCCATCGGGTTGATAATTTTAGCCGCTGGTTTGGTACTATCGTTGTTTGTTCCTTGGTTCATTCAAGGCGGCAATGATTTTCCGCATGTCCGCTTATACTTCGTCCTCTATCTGCTCAGCACAGTGGTCAGCTATTTTTTTACGTACAATCGCTCTCTGCTGATTGCTGACCAGAAAAGCTATGTTGATTCGGTAAATCAGTTTGCATTCTCGCTCGCCCGCTATATTCTGCAAGTCGTCTTTCTCTTATTCTTCAAGAGCTATATTGCCTACCTTGTGCTGATGATTTTGAGTAACCTGTTTTCTAACTTGGCAATTACCTATCGCTCGCACAAGCAATACCCCTATTTAAAAACCGCTAGGAAGGCAAAGGTTGATCCTAATGTATTAACCGAAATTAAGCGGAATGTCGTCGGGACGGTTTCCTCTAAGGTCGGGGCAATTGTAGTCTCAGGGACCGACAACATTCTAATCTCCAAGTTTTTGGGACTCACTCTAGTAGGTCTTTATTCTAACTATGCTTTGATCATGACCAGTATCACTCGGCTTTTAACCCAGGTCTTTGGTTCGGTTATCGCAAGTTTTGGCAATTTGGGTGTCGTTGAGAAAAACAATACCAAAAAGCAGCTAGACATGTTTGACCAGTTCACTTATTACAATGCCTTTGCGGTATTCTTTATCGGCCTGGTCGCTTATGCGTTCTTTCCGCCGTTTATTCGCTTATGGCTGGGAAACAAATATCAGTTGCCAGAATCAACCTTGTTTTTTATTATCATTAACTTCGTGTTCAGTCAATTTCGTCCGGCCTTTAACATGGTTAACGCGTACGGCTTGTTCTGGGGCTATCGGGTCAAATCAATCGTTGAGGCGGTCACTAACTTCGGTCTCAGCTTAATTCTGGTCCGTTTTACTTCAATGGGAATCGACGGGATTTTGCTGGGTACGATTGTTGGAAACGTTTTGGTGAACTCCTGGTGGGATCCGCTAATCCTGTTCCGCGGTGCCTATCATGTTAACATGATTAAGTTTTACCTGAAATACTGGGCGTACCTAGCGACATTCGGCGGTTTGCTATTTCTGGAACATTTTTTAATTCAACTGATTAATCTTAGCCCAGTGGGCCTGATTCACGTTGCCGGATACGGTGTCATGGTCGGCATAGCGGCGTTAGCGACTCTACTTCTGGTCTTCGCGAAAACCACGGGTGAACACGGGATGTTTGGCATAGTAAGACAATTTCTGCGGCGAAAGTGACGAATCAGGTTACTTCGAGACAATCTTTTACAGTCCCTAATGTTGTAACTGGGTCTCATGTGATAGTGTAGACATTGGACGAAGGCGGCATGCCTTTGCAGAAAAAGTTCGAAAGAGAGGATCATTTCATCATGAAAGGCATTATCTTGGCTGGAGGGTCTGGAACTCGTCTTTACCCGATTACCAGAGCCATCTCGAAACAGCTGATTCCAATCTACGATAAACCGATGATCTATTATCCAATGTCCACCCTCATGTTGGCAGGCATCAAGGACATCATGCTCATCTCGACCACGAAAGATCTGCCGCGGTTTGAGGAATTATTCGGCGACGGTCACGAGCTTGGCCTGAATCTGAGCTATAAGATTCAAGAGCATCCGAACGGCCTGGCCGAAGCATTCATCTTGGCTGCCGATTTTATTGGCGATGATTCTGTCTGCTTGATTCTCGGGGACAACGTCTTCTACGGCGGTGGCTTGTCCAAGATGCTGCAGCGTGCTGCGGCCAAGGAGAAGGGTGCCACAGTCTTCGGCTATCATGTTAATGATCCTGAGCGGTTTGGCGTGGTCGACTTTGACGACCACATGCACGCGAAGTCAATTATTGAAAAGCCTGAGCATCCGGCATCAAATTACGCTGTGACTGGCCTGTACTTCTACGATAATGACGTCGTTGAGATTGCAAAGCACATCAAGCCTTCTGCCCGCGGCGAGCTTGAGATCACTGACATCAATCAGGAATACCTGCGCCGCGGTGAACTCGACGTCGAGCTGATGGGTCGCGGCTTTGCCTGGCTTGATACTGGCACTCACGAGTCACTCCAGACCGCCTCGGCGTTTATCGCATCGATTCAGCACCGGCAGAATCTGCAAATCTCGAATCTGGAAGAAATTGCCTACCGGATGGGCTACATCTCGATCGAGCAGGTCGAAAAGCTGGCTCAACCGCTGAAGAAGACGGAGTACGGTCAGTATCTATTGCAATTGGTTAAGCAGGAGGAGCACAAATGAGTTTGAAAGTCATTCCCACGAAGCTGAAAGACGTCAAGATCGTTGAAACGGACGTTTTCGGTGATAACCGGGGCTTTTTTACTGAAACTTGGACGCGTGATAAGTTTGTTGCGGCAGGCATCACGACAGACTTCAATCAAGACAATCAGAGCTTGTCCGCTGAGCCCGGGGTGTTGCGGGGGATGCATTATCAAAAGGCCCCTTACGCACAGACCAAGTTAGTCCGCGTCGTCACTGGCGTGGTAGAGGATGTCTTGGTAGACATCCGTAAGGGCTCGCCAACTTATGGGCAGTGGGAAGGTTATATTCTTTCCGAGTTTAATCACCGTCAGCTGTTTGTGCCAAAAGGCTTTGCACATGGCTTCATCACGCTCACGCCGAACGTCAATTTCTGCTATAAAGTTGAGGGCGTGTATGCGCCGGAAGCCGACCGTGGGATCGCGTTTGATGATCCTGATATCGGCATTCAGTGGCCGATGCCGACGACGCATCTGATCATGTCGGAAAAAGATACCAAGCACCCACAGCTCAAGGATGCCGAAAACAACTTCGTATACGGGGAGATTTAATTATGAAACTTATGGTTACAGGTGGAGCCGGCTTCATCGGTTCAAATTTTGTCCGCTATGTGTACAACAATCATCCTGATGTTCAGATCACGGTGCTGGATAAGCTGACATACGCCGGCAACAAGGCCAACATTGAAGACCTTCTGGGTGACCGCGTGCAGCTGGTAGTTGGCGATATCTGTGATGCGCCACTGGTTGACAAGTTGATGAGTCAGGTTGATACCTGCGTTCACTTCGCTGCCGAAAGCCACAACGACAATTCGCTGATCGATCCAAGTCCGTTCCTTCACTCAAACGTGGTCGGCACGTACACGCTCCTGGAAGCTGCCCGCAAGTACGACATTCGCTTCCATCATGTCTCCACAGATGAAGTTTATGGCGATCTGCCGCTGCGGGAAGACCTGCCCGGCCACGGCGAGGGTAAAGGCGAAAAGTTCACGACTCAGAGTCGCTACAATCCTTCCAGTCCATATTCCTCGACCAAGGCTGCGTCCGACATGCTGGTTCACGGCTGGACCCGTTCCTTTAAGGTTCGCGCAACCATCTCGAATTGCTCGAACAACTATGGGCCATATCAGCACATTGAGAAGTTCATTCCGCGTCAGATCACGAATATCCTGAGTGGAATCACGCCGAAGCTTTACGGGACTGGGAAGAACGTTCGTGACTGGATCCACACGGAGGACCACTCACGGGCCATCTGGACCATTTTGACCAAGGGCAAAATTGGTGAAACCTATCTGATCGGCGCTAACGGTGAGCAGGACAACAAGACGGTCTTAGAGCTGATTCTTAAGCTGATGGGCAAGTCGCCTGACGACTATGAGCAAGTGAAGGATCGTCCCGGTCACGATTTGCGGTATGCGATCGATTCAACCAAGCTGCGCACTGAGCTTGGCTGGGAGCCTCAGTTTACCGACTTCGAGTCTGGTTTGAAGCACACCATCGACTGGTACACGGCACACGAGGACTGGTGGCAAGCTGAAAAGGCGGCAGTTGAAGCCAAGTATGCCAAGCAGGGTCAATAATCGGAAAAAATAAAGCGAAGCGCCAGTCGCTTCGTTTTTGTGTGATAACACGGAGATGAAATTTGATGAAGAAGATTTTAATTACCGGCGCTAACGGTCAATTGGGCACTGAGTTGCGTCACATGTTGGATGGCCGTGGCATTACTTACCGGGCGACTGACACCAAGGAATTAGATATTACCGATGCGCAGGCAGTCAATGCGTATTTCGCGGATTATAAACCAGATATCGTCTACCACTGCGCCGCTTACACGGCAGTTGACAAGGCGGAAGACGAGGGCAAGGAGATTGACGAGCTGGTCAATGCCAAGGGGACTGAGAACATGGCAAAGGCCGCCGGTGCCAATGGCGCAACCCTCATTTATATCAGCACTGATTACGTCTTTGATGGCGACAGCAATGAGCTGTACACCGTTGACCACAAGCCCGCGCCGCGCAATGAATACGGCCGGACCAAATATGAGGGCGAGCAGGCTGTTCAAAAGTACGCCAACAAGTATTACATTATTCGCACGTCTTGGGTGTTCGGCGAATATGGCCACAACTTTGTCTACACGATGCTGAACTTGGCCAAGACCCATGACAAACTGACCGTTGTGAATGATCAGTTTGGCCGGCCATCCTGGACTAAGACGTTGGCTGAGTTCATGCTGTTTGCGGTCGATCAGAACCTTGAGTATGGCATCTACCACCTGTCAAACGAGAACAGCTGCAATTGGTATGAATTTGCCAAGGAAATTCTTAAGGACACGAATACCGAAGTAGTGCCAGTCACAAGTGCTGAGTATCCGCAGAAGGCATGGCGGCCTCGGCACTCGATCTTGGACTTGAGCAAGACTGAAGCAACAGGGTTTAAGATGCAGACTTGGCAAGACGCGCTGGCAGAGTTTATGGCGCAGATATCAAAAAGGTAACTTTGTTTTTCGGCAAAATCTGCGGCAGGCATCTGCGCAGGTAAGAGAATAGGGAGTTCATGTTGTTGAGGTAGGGACTGCTCGCTGTTAACTATTGTTTCGGCGCCATCAGAGATGATTGGCCATCTACACGTGGGGATCGTAATGGAAAAAATTGCTGTATTAATACCATGCTTTAACGAAGCACTGACCATTGAGAAGGTGGTCCATGACTTTACCAAAGCTTTACCAACGGCACAAATCTATGTCTATGACAACAACTCGACAGACAACACTGCTGAGCTTGCTGCGGACGCGGAGGCCATTGTTCGCGTTGAGCCACGGCAAGGCAAGGGGTTTGCTGTCCGGCAGATGTTTTTTGATATTGATGCGGATCTTTACCTGATGGTTGATGGCGATGACACTTATCCCGCAGAGGCGGCGCCTAAGTTACTTGCCCCGCTGCGGGATGGGGTGGCAGATATGACCATTGGTGATCGTCTGACTAACGGCACCTATACCGAAGAGAATAAGCGGCCATTTCACAACCTAGGCAATAACTTGGTGAAAAACTCGATCAACCTTCTTTACCACAGTGGAATTCAAGACGTGATGACGGGGTACCGGGGGTTTAGCAGAGTATTTGTCGAGAGTCTGCCTGTGACTAGTGATGGCTTCCAGATTGAGACCGAGTTTACGATTCATGCAGTTGATAAGCGGTTCAGACTGGTCGAGATTCCAATCGACTACCGGGATCGGCCTGAGGGTAGCAACTCTAAGCTGAACACTTTTTCTGATGGCCTAAAAGTATTGGCCACAATTTTGCGGATGTTCCGTGACTCAAAGCCGATGTTGTTTTTCGGTATTCTGGCTGCAATTTTATTCGTGATTGGTTTGGCCATCGGCGTTCCGGTAATCTCCGAATTTGTTGAAACTGGCTACATTACAAAGATGCCATCCGCTGTCTTGGCAACTGGTGTGATGATGTTTTGCCTGATGATTTTAATCACTGGCATTATCTTGGACACTTTTGTCCGGTCCGAGCGGAAGAACTTCGAGCTGAACTTGCACCGAATTTATGACGAGGAGCGAAAGCGGCGGGCGCTGTCATCGCAGGTCCGGAACCAAGCCAACGAGGGAGAATGACCCATGAAACATCAGATATTTAAAAATGTTGGTATTTATGCGACGCTCATCGTCGGGCTGTTTGTCGCTTTAGTGATTGTTTATGTGCCTTCGAACGGGCGCATCAATGCTCACATGCCGAATACAGAGCAAGTGTGGCAAAACGAGGGTACGTATCCGGTCCTGAATACTAGGGATTCGGGCAGTCGACTGGACAGCTTTACAGATAGAATCATGATTTCAGAGACCGTAAAAAGTCATAACAATCCGGTCTATAGTGCCATGGATTCAAACGGCTACGCTCGCTATTGGCACGGCTATTTGCTGTGGCTGCGCCCGTTACTGATGTTTATGAGTTACGGTTCCGTCAGAGAACTTTATGCAGTAATCGTGCTCTTATTGGTCGTCTTGAACGGGTATATGATTGCCAAACGGTTGGATCTCTTTGCAGCCGTAGCCTTCGGGATTGCGCTTGCCTTTCAACGTTTCTTCGCGATTTCGATCAACATGCAGTTCGCTAACGTGTTCATCATCTGCTTAGTAGCGAATCTGATTGTTTTGAGTGTTGACGATGATCATTATCAGAAGTGGCATCCATTCCTCTTTTTCCTAATTGTCGGGACTGTGACTAATTTTGTCGATCTCCTCACTGCGCCGATGATTACCCTTGGGGTACCGCTCATGATCATGATTTACCGCGATTTCGTTAGTGATAAGGCACAAACTTTCCAAAAGCGTTTGGTTCAGTTTCTGGTCTCGTGCCTAGGGTGGGGCATTGGCTATGGTGTGACCTGGTTTCTCAAGTGGCTATTCGCGAGCTTTGTCACTGGCCGGAACGTGATTCAGGAGGCGTTGACCGAGGTGCTTTTCCGGTCAGGCGGGGTTGGCAGAGGCGGACAATTTCCAGTGCATCGGGTAGCCATGCTAAAGTCAAATCTTACTTTTGAATTTAGCTCGGGAAATAAACTCATTATGGCCTTGGTAATACTGGTTAGTTTGGCCTGCCTGGTGGTCGCGGTTTCGCACACCCGTCGCTTGCGGATCCCGTGGCAAGAAATCGGCTTATTTGTTGTTGGAGCGTCGCTTCCGATTATTTGGTTTATGGTACTCGCCAATCATTCCGAAATTCATGTCTGGTTTACGTATCGTGAGTTAATGATTTTAACATTTGCACTATTGCTAGCAGATGCGGCACTACTGAATTGTAATCTAGCCACTTCTGAAAATAGTCTTTCTGACAGCACTGACCCTGGTAAACGTAGGGCAGAGGACTTCCGCAGCTAGGAGCCTGAAGCAAACCTAGATGATTTCTCGGATTCCAGTCGTTACTGAAGTAGAGGAGCAAAGTTGTGACAAAGCGTACTATGCGTGCCATTTTTCAAGTCATCGTGATTGCTGTTGCTGCCATGCTGTTGGTACTTCCGCAGCTTTTTCGCCATGGAATCATCTTGGGTAGTGATATCTCCTTTCATTATCTCCGCTTTTATGATACCTATATGCAGATGAAAACTGGCCACTTTAACTTTATTCAATCCTTATTTGGTTTTAGCCAGTCTGGCAGAATCGTCAATGCCTTGTATGGCTCTGGATTTGCATACTTTGCTGGCTTGATTCTACTACTGGTCCAAAATTGGTTTAGATTCCAGGTCCTCATGGGATTTTTATGTGAGTTTTTTGCTGGCATGTCGATGCTCTTCCTGATGCATCAGCTAATGGTTCGCAACTGGATTCGGACAATCATGGCACTACTTTATATGAGCTCTTTTGTCGTTGACACTTGGGTACTGAATCAGTCCTTTACTGGCTGGGGAGCGGTATTTTTGCCGCTTGCACTTGCGTCAGGGGTAAGGGCGTTGAGGGATAAACAGGCGCACTTTAATCCGCTGATCTTGGGCCTTTCCATCAGTTTGCTATTCATGACCCACTTAGTTTCGACCATGCTTGCAGTCGTCGCCCTTTTCTTACTTTTTGGGGTTGCATTGTTCGTCACCAATGACAAACTCGCTTTGCTGAAGAACCTTGGCGTGGCCGTCGCGGCTTTTGCATTACTTTCCAGTTTCAATCTTTTTACCTTTTTGTCGGTTGAAACCGGCAACACGCTTTTCACACCTTGGAAAAATCTGGCAATGTTAGATGCGACGTCGTATCTCTCGCTAGGCGATAACGGGATGAGCGCCATTGGGTTAATCTATTCTGGACTATTTTTATTGCAAATTAGCGTCGTCTTCACTTCCTGGCGTAAGCGTACGGTGCAAGAAAGAACGTTGACATCGGTTGGCTTGCTTTTCTTAGTTTTGTCTTCGCGACTCGTGCCCTGGGACGATCTGGCAATGCACTTCAGCGGTATTGCAGCCTTCCAGTTTCCGCTAAGATTAGTCGTAGTTGCCTATGTGCTACTGCTTGCAGGGTTTGGACTAACTTTGGAGGGGTATTTGAATACCCAGCGTCCTGACGAAGAAACGATTCGTGCTCTTGTTTGGACAGTTTCATTGCTAGCTGTTTTCAGCGCAATGAATCAAGTTGATGCTAGCGCCAGATACTGGCGGACGAGCACGCCGGCCGCGGCTGGAGATAATGGCTCGATTCTTAAGACCAAAGATCCAGCCGCTTTGCGTGCCGCTTTTTCTAGCCCAGACTTGGTGGACGGACTGAACTTGGTAATGAAGGCGGCGCCAGATTATTTACCTGTGTCAAATCACCAAGCACCCGACTCTGTTCTTGGTTATCAGTTGTACGCTGCGCAGGTGCTAAATAATCGTTTGCCGCTTTCTAAGAAGGTGACCGGAGACTCCGAATTGGCTCTTAGCTGGAAGACCTCTAGTACCAAGGAAGCTCAACTGCCAGTTATTGTTTATCGTCACTCCACAGTCATGCTAAACGGACAGGCAATAGCTGTCTCTGACATTAGGACGAGCGACATTGGGGCGCTTAAAGTGAAACCACGAAAGGGGCAGAACAGGGTTGTTGTAGGATATGATCTGTCTGGTCTAGGAAAAGGATTAATTTGGGTTCAAGGAATCAGTTGGATAATGCTGATCTTGGGGATGTTCATTGCCATGGTTCGCAGAATGAAAACAAGGCGGGCAGACTCGGAACTGGCAGATGAGTGACACATGAATGTCCTAGTTTGAACGCTTTTATAAGATTTTTTTCAAGAAAAACACACTAAGCACTGGGGCAAAACACAAATTGTTCTGCTCAGTACTTGGCGTGTAATAATCAATGCTTTATCAGGCAGGTACCGGTAGGCTACGCTTCAGCCATGATTTGTAAGGTATGCCTGAGGCCGCATGCGATATTTGTTTGTGCGTGCCAGCCTAACTGTTCCAGCTTGCGCGGGTTTAGCAGGGCCTTAGTGGCCTTACTGAAGCCCGCTTTTTCGGTCTCACCAGGCAGGTCAAAAACGACTTTGGTTCCAGCAAAGGCGGCGATAGTTTCGGCCAGCTGCTTGAGAGTGACATTAGACGCCGGGTCAGCAATATTGTAAGCTTCACCGTTTTGACCCTTTATCAGTACTGTGAGCAGTCCAGAAACCGCATCAGCGACATAGGTGAACGAGTAGTCTTGAGTACCTGTACTTTTGAGGATAATGTCTTGTTTAGCTAGTCCATTTTCAATAAATTGCGCGATCACTTTAGAATCAGACGCGCGCATGGTCGGGCCGTAGCTTCGGGTCAACCGTGGCACCACGATGTCGAGGCCTTTTTGTTGTTTGTACGCCTGGCATAGGGCTTCACCAGCGCGTTTACTTTCCGGATATCCGGCTCGCAGGGTGTTGGAGTTAATGTACCCACAGTAATCTTCATCGAATAGTTCCACGTCGCCGCGGTTTTCCCCATAAATCTCGTTGGAAGAGGCGAAAGCAAAGCGCGCGGCCTGATGAGCAACCGCAAATTCCAGCATGTTCTGCGTTCCAATGATGTTGGCTGTGATTGTGCCGATGGGATCGGTCGCGTATGCCCGGGGATGGGTGTTGCTGGCCAAATGCAGAACATAGTTGATTTGGCCCAAGTTCAGGTCGGTCATAGGCTGATTGACGTCATGGCTAATGAATGTAAATAGTGGCTCCTCCCAGTAGGCTCCGAAACTCGACTTGGCGTGGGCTTCACTTCGACCTAGCGCATAGACGTGAAGGTTTAATGCAGCACTGCGATTTTTTTGCATCAGGACATCGACCAGAAAACTGCCAATCATACCGCTCGCGCCGGTGATCAAAATCGATTTATTTGCTAATTGATCCCAAGGTAACGATATGTCAGCAACCTGCTGGACGTCCTGACGGTAAAGTGGGTGGTCAATCATAAGAGCCTCCTATTTCAACCAGGTATCCTTGTCTAAGTTCAAATAGGCCTTGAACATCTCAAGGTTCTCCTTGGTGGTCAATTTGATGTTCATGTCGGAACCGGCTGCGAAGTGCAACTTTTCGCCCAGCTGAACCATCATCGTGTTGGTATAGTTAGAGCCATCTACCCCGATGTTCTTTTCAAAGGCCTCATGATAACGTTCGTCCAAAGTCTTGAACTTGTATGCTTGCGGCGTTGATACCCGCCGCAGAGTCTCGCGGGGGATGTACTGAGTCGTTGTACTCGGGTCATCCTTGGCGATTACGAAAATCTGTTCATTATAAGGCATCGAGCTCACAGCGTTGCCATATTGCTGGCATTTGACGATGACATCAGTCAGCACTTCATCATCAACGAGGGGCCGCACGCCGTCATGGATAATAATCGTATCTTCTGCGGAGGCTTTATCCTCGAGATTGAATACACCATTGCGAATCGACTCCTGGCCGCTATTGCCACCGGTGACAATCCATTTCAACTTGGTGATGTTGAACTGTTTAGCATAGGCTTGCACGACATTTTGCCAGCCGTCAATGCATACGACTTCGATAGCATCAATTTGTGGATGCTTCTGAAAGCTCTCTAAGGTATAGATAAGTACCGGTTTGTCGTAAACGTTAATGAATTGCTTTGGGATCTCTTGGCCCATGCGATGACCTGAGCCCCCGGCGATGATGACTGCGATATTCACGTGATGACCTCCTGAATTGTGGTGAGACAATCGTTTAACGCTTATCATTATACCCTACATTCTGGTCTGATTCTTGATGTTCAATGGCTTAGCGCGTGGCTTGATTGAACGTAATCGTGTTAGCTCATAAATCTAAATGATATTCTGGTACTCTCTTTTGCTTTATTGCGTGTTAACGATCAGTGATGAGCGGGTAATAGGTCATACGTTGGTTGTTTTACTTGCCTCATATTGCAGCCACTCCTGCTGCTTCTCCTCTAAACTGCGCGGTGCCTCCGGTAACAGTTCCACCGGCCGCCCCACTCTCAGCCAATATTCCCTGAAATTTTCCAGCGGCACCAGCAGCTCTGCCCGCTGGTATTGATTCTTGATCATTTTGCGCTCGACGCGCGGATCGAGCGCGGTCGCGACAAATATTTTTTGGACGCCGCCCCGAGGTGAGCGGCTGGGTCTGGTCCGCCATTCGGTATGACTTCTGCCACTCACGGTGTGCATGATGTGGGTTGGATCTTTGAGGATATAGGCAGTCTTGCTGTGAGCCAGTAAGTCCTTTGCGGCCCGCCGCCGCATCGCAAGCTGTTTGTCATGGACCACTGCCAGCTCCTCGAGCCAAACGTGCCGTTCGTGGGTAAAAATGCGGTTCTCCTCGTTTTGCAGCGTGTTAAGCCCAATTTTTCCCGCGAGATACTGGTTGCGAAGATCCTTCACCTTGGCTAACTTTTCATCGCGTTTCAGCATGCCAGTCCAAAATTTTTTAAGTTGGTTTCGGTCAAGCGTCGCGATGCGCTGCCGCACTTGTTGGACGATCCGTTGCTGCGAGGCACGCGTGACGTGAATCGCCGCGACTTGGCCCGATAACCGGACGCGTTGGCCTAGGCTCCAAACGGTTTTGGTCTTGGCGAGCGCCTCAGTGAATTCGACACTGATGGGCTGGCTTGGCAGCGTCAGCGGGGTACCGCCCTGCGTCCAAAACTGATCGACGTACAACACAAGCAAGGGCAGCCGCACAGTATCCCCAGCAGGGTCAATCATGTACCGATTAAACCCGTTCATGACCCAACCTTCGACTTGAAGATAGCCTCCTGCATCCGTCATCATGATCACTTCCTTCATTTTGATGGCGCCAGTGTACACCCGGTTCTATCAAAATGAAAAAAATATGCTTGAGATGATTTTAACAATCTGCATGGGTGATCTTGTCCAAAATATAAAACGCCTGTCTTGCCATAATAAAGTCATGAAACCGAATAGTCTTGTGAATTTTTCCTCAAAATAATTTACAAAACTTTGACAATAAAATTGTTGACAGCGGTTACAGTATCATGCTATCCTGATTTCGGATGATGGGAGGGCGAGGTAGGAACAACCTTGTCAGAGTTACCCGGAAACTCCCTGGCGATCCGACCTGCACTTTAGGGTTGACCAGGCATGCTGAGCCTTCAGATCTGTTAGGCTATGAAGACTGCGTTAGAAGCGCAGGGTCCTTCCAGGACGCATGACAGGATGCTGCTATCACTTTCCTAACTTAATAAAGCGACTCAAAGCGGCGACGCAGCGAGGATAGCAGGCAGGGGCAACCCTGCAACAAAGGCCACCAGGGTTAAACCTGGTGGCAGGGGACACCATTTCGCAAGAGGTGGTGTCCTTAGTGTGTTCTAAATTCGTTAGACGACAAAAAGGCTTTTGAGGCACAACGCGCTTCAAAAGCCTTTCGTATGGTTATATTAGACTTTTAATCAAAACGGCGACTAGTGCCAAGGCAAATAACACGGTGACTATGCCCAAGGCTCGCCGGATTGGACGGCTTTTGACTAGACAACCAGTGGCGACAGTCAATACAAGAAGCAAGAACAGCGCAAGAAGAGCAGAGGTCGTCAGACTCATCGACTCACCACCTAAGCCAGCGCGTGAAGCGTGAAGACGGTACGGCGCTCAAACGCGGCGCCAGGCATCAGCGTGAACAGCGGGGTGGTCGGGTAGATCGCGACCGCAGCGTGAGGGGCGCCGGTGATGCCGTTGAAGTAGTGCGCGGCGCTGAGGTCGGCATAGGAGTCGACAGTCAGGCCTTTGGCTTCAGTGGACACGGTCAGCGCCCAGTCCTTCGCTGTCAGGGAGGCTTGCGTCGCTTCGGCGGTCAGGGTGCGCTCGGGCAGCGGCACGGGTTCCGCGTCGAGGCGCAGGTGCTGGTCCATCACACTCTGGGCGGGGTCGCCGGTCAGCGCAAAGGCAACGTTCAGCCGCGGGCGGATCTTGATCTGCGTGTCAGTTTCGATGTGCCAGTCGACGGTCCAGCGGTTGCGGTTGTCCAGCGTGTGGACAATGCTGACGCGGCGGCTGCCAGGCAGGCCATCCTGATGGTCACCCAACTCGAGGGTGAACTTGACTGACACATGGTCATCTTCCTGCTCGGTCTCGGCGTCCCAGTTGTAGTTCTGCCAGCCGGTGCGACCAGAGTCGGGCGGCAGCTCAGGACTTTCGCCTTGCACCGGACCGATCACAGCGCCGAAGTGGCCAGGGTCTTCCGCGTAGTCTTGGAAGGTGATGAAGCCGATGGTCAGGTTGGGGTCGAACTGGTCGCGGTTGGGCAGGCGGACCTGCTGAACCCGCGCGCCGAAGGTCAAAAAATTCAGGGTCATGTGGTGATCATTTTGCAGTGAGTACTGCATGACATTTTCCGAGCCTAGCCGGTAGAATACTTTGGAGGAGATTTTCACAAGAGAGCGCTTCCTTTCGTCTATCCCTCAATGGTAACGGACTGCAGAGGCAGTTTCAATGAAAATTGCGCCGCGCCGGGCAAGGTCTTCTGGTAATATTGAGGGAGTGCATCAGGAAAGGTGATTTCATTGAAACGACTTGTTCAAGGCCTCCGCGCATTTTTCCACCGCTTATACTGGCTGCTGACCCTCGGCTTCGCGCTTGCTTTGGTCTACGCATTTTTCGGGCGCAAGTATCTGACGCAGTGGCGCGGCTACTTCGACTTGGCCAGCTTCATTTTTATTGTAGCGTGGGTCGCGGTCAACGCGATGATGCTCTACCATCACCACTTCCAGTTCCGCGACCTGCAGATGGAGGAGGTGGACCAGATGGACGGCGAGGAGTTCGAACGCTTCTGCGTCTACCTGCTGCGGCGCAACGGTTTTAAGCGCCTGAAAACCACCAAGGCCTCGGGCGATCAGGGCATCGACATTATTGGCACGAAGAAAAAGAAAACCGTGGGCTTTCAGTGCAAGCGGTACGAGGGTCAGGTCGGCAACAAAGCCGTGCAGGAGGCCTACTCCGGGCACAGCTTTTACGAGTGTGATGAGGCTGCGGTCATCACAAACTCTGACTTCACCGACGCCGCCAAGGAGCTGGCCGACCAGCTTGACGTGATGCTGATCGACCGGCCGCACCTCAAGCGCCTGATGCGTCGCCTGCCAAGCTGAAGTTCAGTTGATGACGAGCACGCCGGCGACCTGTTGGGTGCCAAACAGCGGCCGCTTGCCGGCTTTTTCCTGGACATAAAGGTAGCGGGTGCGCAGGCCCGGCTGGTCCAGCAGCACGGCCAGCTCCCACAGGTGGCGCGGGTGGCCTGAGGACTTGGGCACGAGGATCGCTTGGCGCTCCTCGTTGGCGTCCGCCGTCAAGATTTTATCAAAATTGCTTTGAACGCCGTCGGCCCGCAACTGGACCGGCGTTTTTTTATCTTGGTCGGCCATCAAGGCCAGCAGATCGATCACACGCATAACGCCGCCTCCGTTTCCTCTCCATTCTACCTGAAGGCGGCCATTTTGTAAGATTTCTTAAGGCCAAAGCTGTCGGTCCGGCCGGCCGTGTATAATTGTTATCAAGCGAAAATCGAAGGAGCGATTTCATGACAGAAGTGGTTATCGTCAGTGCAGCCCGCACGCCGATCGGTAAGTTGAATGGCGCGCTGGCGCAGGAATCCGCCGTGGCGCTGGGCGCGGCTGCGGCCAAGGCGGCCATTGCGCGCGCAGGCATTGACCCGCACCGTATCGATCAGGCGGTGTTCGGCAACGTGCTGCAGGCCAACAGTGGCCAGAACGTGGCCCGTCAGATCGCGCTTCAGGCGGGGATGACGACAGAGAGCTCGGCGATGACGGTCAATGAAGTCTGCGGGTCGGGGCTGAAGGCGGTGCGGCTTGGCCAAAGCGCGATTCTGCTCGGCGATGCGGACGTTGTGCTGGTTGGCGGCACGGAGAGTATGAGCCAGACGCCGTACTACACGACGAAAATGCGAGCCGGCCACGCGCTGGGCAACGTCGAATTGGTTGACGGCGTCATGCGCGACGGCCTGACCGATGCCTTCACCGGGCTGCCGATGGGCATCACGGCGGAGAATGTCGCCGATCAGTTCAACGTGACCCGCGAGGCCCAGGATCAGTTTGCCCTTGCCTCACACCAAAAGGCCGTCGCCGCTCAGCAAACGGGGGCGTTTGTCGACGAAATCGTGCCGGTGACGGTGAAAATCAAGCGCGGCGCCGTGGTCGTTAGCCAGGACGAAGGACCGCGCCCAGATACCAGCCTGGAGAAGCTTGCCAAGTTGCGGCCGGCCTTCAAGCAGGGAGGCACAGTCACCGCCGGCAACGCCAGCGGCATCAACGACGGTGCCGCGGCGCTGATTTTGATGCGCAAGGACTTGGCGGACCAGGAGGGGATTCCATACCTCGCGACCATCAGCAGCTACAGCGAAGGCGGCATCGACCCGAATTTCATGGGTTATGCGCCCAAGCGCGTGATTGAAAAACTGCTGAAGCGAACTGGTTCCCAATTGGATGCAATCGACCTGTTTGAGGTCAACGAGGCGTTTGCCGCGCAAAGTATCGCTGTGGCTAATGAGCTGGCGCTTAATCCCGCCAAGCTTAACGTGAACGGCGGTGCGCTGGCGCTCGGCCATCCGCTCGGCGCTTCCGGCGCGCGGGTGCTGGTCACACTGCTTTACGCGCTGAAAAATCGAAATCAGCATTCCGGTGTCGCGGCGCTTTGCGTCGGCGGTGGCATCGGTGTGGCCATGCAGGTGGCGCGGCCATGACGAAATTTTACGAGCAAACGCCAGAGGAGCGGCGGGCGCAGCTGATCGCGGAAGGCGCGCTGACGGCGCAAGACGCCGAGTGCCTGGCCGCGCCGGGCTTGCACGCCGATGTGGCGGCCAATCTCAGTGAGAACCAGATTGGCCAGTACGCGCTGCCGATCGGCGTTGCACGGAATCTGACCGTCAATGGGGTGGTGCGCCAGGTCGCGCTGGCGACAGAAGAGCCGTCCGTCGTCGCGGCCGCCAGTAACGGCGCTCGTCTGGCCAATCTGAACGGCGGGGTGAAGGCCAGCGCTGAGCCGCACCGGGTGATTGCTGAAGTCGTGTTTGACGGCTTGGCCGACAATGGTGACGCTGAACGCGTGATGGCGCAGCACCGCGCGCTGCTGTTTGCGGCGGCTACGGCGGCTCACCCTTCTGCGGTGAAGCGCGGCGGCGGATTCAAGGAATTGACGTGTGTTCGCCGCGGCCGTTTTTTCGTGATCCAGCTGACCATCGATCCCAGTCTGGCAATGGGCGCAAATTTGGCCAACACGATTGCCGAGGCGGTGGCGACTGCGGCTTCTGGGCTGCTCGATCACCCTGCGCTGGTGGCGATTTTGACTAACGGCAGCAGCGAGTTGGTGCGTGCCGAGGTGACGCTCTCGCCGGCGACGATCGCGACCGAAGCAGGGAACGGCATTGCCATTGCCGCAAAAATCGCGGCGCTGAGTGATTTGGCGCAAAGCGATCCGATGCGCGCGGCGACGCATAACAAAGGCATCATGAACGGGATTGACGCCTCAGTGCTTGCCACTGGCAACGACACGCGCGCGGTGGCCGCCGCGATCAGTGCTTACAGCAAAGGGCAACCGCTCAGCACTTGGCAGCTCGAAGGGGATCAGTTGGTCGGACGAATCAAACTGCCCTTGCCGGTCGGGGTGGTGGGTGGTGCCATCAGCGCGTTGCCCAAGGCGCAAGCGGCCTTGCGCCTTGGCGGCTTTGACACTGTCGCCGACTTGCAGATGAGTCTCGCCGCGCTGGGGCTGGTGCAGAATCTGGCCGCATTGCGCGCCTTGGCCGGACCGGGGATTCAGGCCGGTCACATGGCGCTGCAGGCCCGGGCGCTGGCAATGGCGGCCGGGGCGACTGGCACTGAGATCGAAGCCGTCGCGGCGAAGCTCACACCAGAGGCGCGCGACCTGACTTCTGCCAGACAACTGTTGAACGAGCTTAGGGGGAAACAGTAAATGGACATTGGAATCGATCAACTGGGGCTATACAGCCCGGATTTTTACATTGATTTACGGCAGCTGGCTGAGGTGCGCGGCGTCGACCCGGATAAATACACGATCGGGATCGGCCAGGATGAGCAGGCCGTCCCGCCGTCCAGCCAGGACGTCGTCACCATGGGCGCTGCGGCAGTCCAGCAGATTCAGGCCAGTATTGATGCGGAGCGCCTGGGCCTCATCGTCCTGGGCACCGAAAGCGGCGTCGACGCCAGCAAGGCCGGCGCGCTCTTCATTCAAAAGCTGACCGGACTGCCCCAGACGGCGCGGGTGCTAGAAATCAAGGAGGCGTGTTACGGCGGCACCGCTGGGCTGATGATGGCGCGCGATTACGTGGCCGTGCATCCGACCAAGCAGGCACTGGTGATCGCCGCCGACATTGCGCGCTACGGCCTGAATACGGCCGGCGAGGTCACCCAAGGCGCCGGCGCTGTCGCAATGCTGGTCAGTGCGGCACCACGGCTGCTGGTCATCAATGACGATTCCGCCGTGCATGCTGAGGACATTGGTGATTTCTGGCGGCCGGTGTACACGGACCAGGCGCTGGCCCGCGGCAAGTATTCTACCGAGCAGTACCTGCGCTTCTTCCAGCTGGCTTGGGCCGCTTATAAAAAGACCACCGGTTTAGGGCTGGCTGACTTCAAGGCGCTGACCTTCCATCTGCCTTACACCAAAATGGGGCTCAAGGCGCTGCGGCAGGTGCTGCCGGAAGCAGATGCAGCCAAGCAGCAGGACCTGCTCATGCATTTTGATCACAGCATTCAGTACAGTCGGCGCATTGGCAACCTTTACACCGGCTCGCTGTACCTGGGGCTGCTGTCGCTCTTGGAAAATGACAGCAGCTTGGCCGCTGGCGACCGGCTGGGCTTGTTCTCTTACGGTTCCGGGGCGGTCGGGGAGTTCTTCTCGGCGGTGCTTGTCGAAGGGTTCGAAAAACAGTTGCACGGCGCCGCGCATGTTGGCGCACTGAACGCCCGGCGCGCTTTGAGCATTGCCGAGTACGAGCGCGTTTTTCAGGACGCCGTCCCGTATGCAAAGGCGGATTACCAAACCAATCCCGACTATTACGCCGGCCCGTTTATTTTGACCGGCGTGACCGGCCAAGAGCGCCAGTACCGGGCCCGATAGCAAGTGAAGCCGATCAGCGTTGCTGCTGGTCGGTTTTTTTCGGCTTAGTTAGGTCAAAAAGTGGCGAGGCGATTTGGTGTAAGCGTGGCCACAGCGTGTGTTAAAGTATGGCTAACGGTGTTCATTTAAATTTGCTTGTATTTGGTAAGCTGTTTGCGTATACTAAAAGACGTCAATACTTATTAAACGTAAGTAGAATAATTCTGGAGGCGAGACCATGACAAAAATCAATGCAGCAGACGCTGGACTGAAGGTTATCGAAAGTTGGGGCGTCAAAAATATTTACGGGTTGCCTGGTGGGTCTTTTGACTCGACCATGAACGCGATTTATAACCGCAAGGACACGCTGAACTACATTCAGGTACGCCATGAAGAAGTTGGCGCGTTGGCCGCGGTCGGTGAGGCCAAGGTGACTGGCAAGATCGGTGTGACCTTTGGCTCAGCCGGCCCTGGCGCCGTCCACCTGCTGAACGGGTTGTATGACGCGCAGTGGGATCATGTGCCAGTGCTCGCGCTGGTTGGCCAGGTGCCGACGAGTGCGATGAACACCAATTTCTTCCAGGAAATGAACGAGAATCCGATGTTTGCGGATGTTTCTGTCTACAACCGCACCGTGATGACCGCCGAGCAGCTGCCCGCCGTGATCGATGACGCGATCGCGCAGGCCTACGCCAAGAGCGGCGTGGCAGTCGTCACGATTCCAAAGGACCTGGGCTGGCAGGAAATTGAGGACAATTATGTTTCTCGCGCAGCGGACTACCAGAAGCCGCTCCTGCCAGAGCCGCCAGCAGAAAAAATCGCGGCGGCGGCCAAGCTTTTGACCGAGGCGAAGCACCCGTTGCTGTACGTCGGCAACGGCGCCCGCGGTGCGCGCGAGGAGATTATTGCCTTGTCCGAAAAGCTGAATGCGCCGATTCTGACGTCTGCGCTTGGCAAGGGAATTATCCCGGATTCCTACAAGGCTAACATGGGCTCCGCCGGGCGCGTGGCCTCCAAGCCAGGGATCGAAATTGCATCAAACACAGATGCAGTGCTGTTCCTGGGCTCGGACATGCCGTTCCAGAGCTTCTTCATCGGCCCTCAGGCCAAGTACATCCAAGTCGACATTGATAGCGCCAAGTTTGGCCGCCGTCACCATGTTGACGTGGCCATCCTAGCTGATGCCAAGAAGACGGCAGTCGCTTTGACCAACGCCATCGCCCAGCAGCCTGAAACTGGCTGGTACCGGGCCGCGCTGAAGAACAAACAGAACTGGGCTGACTGGATGAAGTCGTTTGAGGACGACGATGAGACGCCGCTGCGCGTTGAGCCAGTCTTCAAGCAGATCAATGACATGGCGACTGACGACGCGATTTTCCAAGTCGATGTCGGCAATGTCACTATCAACGGCATGCGCTATTTGAACACCGACAAGCACCAGCGCTTCACCACCAGCGGCTGGTACGCGACGATGGGTTACGCCCTGCCGGCGGCCATCGGCGCCAAGGCGGAATACCCGGATCGCCAGGTATGGTCGATTTCTGGTGACGGCGGCTTTGCGATGGTCATGCAGGACATTCTGACGCAGGTCAAGTACCACATGCCAATCATCAACGTGGTCCTGACCAACGAGTCCCTGGGCTTCATTGAGGCCGAGCAGGACGACACCAAGCAGCCGCACTCCGGGGTCGATTTGATCGATGCCGATTACGGCACTGCGGCCGCAGCGCTGGGTGCCACTGGCTTTGAGGTGCACACGCTGGCCGAGCTGAAGGAGGCCTTTGCCAAGGCTAAGGACGCCAAGGGGCCGGTCGTGATCGATGTCAAGATCTCCGACCTGCGGCCAATTCCTGTTGAGCAGCTAGTTCTGGACAAGCAGACGCAAGACCCTGCGGCCGTCGATGCCTTCGTCAAGAAGTATCACGCCGAGAGCCTGATTCCGTTCCGCCAGATCCTGGCCGACGAGGAAAAGTAATTTATTGGCTTCTTTGAGAGCTGGCAGTTTGTTGCCAGCTCTTTTTCATGACCATTCCTGACCGGCCGGTGGTCCGGGCACTGTGGTATATTGGTAGTTATAGTAACCGTGAAGGTGGTTGAGAAAAAATGAAGATTCTGATCGTAGGGGCGGGGCTGTTCGGTGCCGTCAGCGCCAACGAGTTGGCCAAGCGCGGCGATGACATCACGGTCATCGACAAGCGCGACCACATTGCCGGCAACATTTACACCAAAGAAGTCGAAGGCATTCAGGTGCACCAGTACGGCGCACATATTTTCCACACGGTCAGCAAGCAGGTCTGGGATTACGTGCACCAGTTCGCGGCCTTCAACCGGTACACGAACGAGGTCGTCGCCAACTACAAGGGCGAGCTTTACAACCTGCCATTTAACATGAACACATTCAACAAAATGTGGGGCGTGATCACTCCGGCGGAGGCGCAAGCCAAAATTGCTGAGCAGCGCGCGGTGCTGAACGGCAAAAAGCCTGAGAACCTCGAGGAGCAGGCCATTTCGCTGGTCGGCACAGACATTTATACCAAGCTGATCAAGGATTACACCGCCAAGCAGTGGGGTCGCGCCCCCAAGGAGCTGCCAAGCTTCATCATCCGCCGGCTGCCGGTGCGCTTCACGTTTGACAACAACTACTTCAACGACCCGTACCAGGGCATTCCCATCGGCGGCTACACCCAGATCGTCGAGAAAATGCTCGATCACCCGAACGTTAAAGTCCAGCTCAACACCGATTTTCTGGCGAACAAGGACGCCTACCTGAAAGACTACGACCGGATCATTTACACCGGGATGATCGACGAGTTCTTCGATTACCGCTTCGGCGAGCTTGAATACCGCAGCCTGCGCTTTGACACGCAGGTCCTCGATCAGGACAACTATCAAGGCAACGCGGTCATCAACTACACCGACGGCGACACTAAGTTCACGCGGATCATTGAGCACAAGTGGTTCGAGTTCGGCGCCGGCAACAAGGGTAAGACCGTGGTCACGCACGAGTACCCGCAGAACTGGTCGCGCGGCGTGGAACCGTACTACCCGGTCAACAATCAGGACAACGACCACCTGTTCACGAAGTACCGCAACTACGCCACTGAAAACTTCCCGCAGATCACCTTTGGCGGGCGGCTTGGCATGTACCGTTACTACAACATGGATCAAGTCATCGCGGCGGCCTTGCAGTTCTTGGCGCACTTTGACAAGTAAGAGAAAAGTAAAAAGAGGCTGCCCAGTCAATTGCGACTGGGCAGCCTCATTTTGGTCTGCTTGGTTACTGGGCGCGCTTCAGCACCGCCTGGATGAGGGCCTCAGTCGAGGTGAACACCTCTCCATTCAGCTTGATCAGGCCGACCGTGTAGAGATTGAGATAATGGAACTGATTCTCTGCGACGTCTTGGAGCGCGGCCAGCTTTTGCTGGTTGGTGGCGCCCAGCCGCCGCGAGTCGGTGTAAAGGCCGAGAATGGGGATGTGCTTGGCGTAGGCGACCCCAATTTCGGTGGCCACGCCGACGTCGATGGTGGGGCCGTCCAAGATTGCAATCATCAGGTCGGCTGCCAGGACTTTGTCAGTGTCCGCCTGGGCGATCATCTTGGAATCCGCATAGGCGTTCTTGTCATTGATGCTGGCATTTTCCTGCGGCAGGTAGATGTCCAAGCTGGGGTCGGCCTGGCGGAGTTTGGCCACCAGCTGCGCGTTAAAGGCAAAATCGGCCTCGCTGAACAAGGCGTTGGCAAAATAAATTTTCATGAAGGGTCCTCCTTACTTTCGCGTGAACTTGACAACGGCTTCGCAGCGCGCCGTTTGCGGGAACATGTCGACGGATTGAATGTAGTCGACCTGGTAGGCACGGGTCAGCGGCACCAGGTCGCGGGCCAAGGTCGACGGGTTGCAGGAAATGTAGACGAACTGCTGCGGCCTTGCCTTGAGCAAAGCGTCGATGAATGGCCGCTCGAGGCCAGACCGAGGCGGATCGACAATCACGGCGTCGGGTTTAAAGCCTTGCGCGAGCCACTGCGGGAACAGGTCCTCGGCGGTGCCCAGTTCGTAGTGGACATTCGTGACGCCGTTCAGTTTGGCGTTGCGGTTGGCGTCGTCAACGGCGGCGGAGATGATCTCCATGCCGCGCACCTCACCGGCCGCCTTGGCCAAGCTGATGCCGATGGTGCCGATGCCGGCGTAGGCGTCAACCAGCTTGGCGCCAGGCCGCAGATCCAAGGCCTTGAGCGCCTCAGTGTACAGGACCTCGGTTTGCGCCGGATTCAGCTGCAGGAAGGCCTGCGGGGAGACCTCAAAATTGCGGCCCAGCAGCTGTTCGGTGATGTAGGGTTGACCGGCCAGCAGCTGCGTCTCCGGACCCCAGATCAGCGAGGTCTCGCCGGGGTTGATGTTTTGCGACACTGAAACCACATCAGGCAGCTGGGCAGAGATGCCCGCCAAAAGCTGCGCCTTGTGCGGCAGCTTAGGGGAGTTAGTGACGAACGTGACCTGGACCTCGCCGGTGGCGGCGGATTCACGCACCACCAGCGTTTTGATAATGCCGGCGTGTTTTTGCTCGTCGTAAATCGGCACGGCCAGCTCCTCAAGCAGCTGGCACAGGGCAGTCACCACCTGCATGGTCTTTGGCCGCTGGGTCAAAAACGTGGTCAGCGGCACCAGGTGATGCGAGTGGGGCGCGTACAGGCCGGCGCGCACGTGGCCGTCGATCACCCGGACAGGAAATTGCGCCTTGTTGCGGTAATGCGTCGGGTCGGCCGCGCCAATCGTGGGGCGCAGCTCGTAATGCTGCCAGCCGGCCGGCTTGAACTTAGCCAGGCTTTGCGCGACGACATCCCGTTTGAATTGCAGCTGGGCGGGGTAGGCGAGGTGGTTGAGCTCGACGCCGCCGATCTGGCCGTACAGCGGCTCAGCGGGCTTCACGCGATTGGGCGAGGCTTTTTTCACCCGGTGGGTGACGGCCTCCAGGTAGCGGTCGTGGACGGCGCTCACTTGCGCCACAACGACCTCGCCAGGCAGCGCGCCTTCAACAAAGGTGATTTTGCGTTTGTAGTAACCGATTCCACGACCGTTAATGTCCAGTCGCTTGATCGTCAGCGGGAAGCGAGTCCCGACTTGCACTGTGTTTTCCATGTGGCACTTCCTTTGCCCGTATTATAGCGGACATGGCACGGGTGCACCAACTCGGGTATAATTCTTGCAGGAGGAAACAACCGTGAAAATCAGACTAGCATCAAATTCTTCAAGAAAAATGGTCGCTTACATCACACACAACGGCGAGGTTCAGGAACTGATGACCGGCACCGAGATGACGCTGCCCGTGCGCCGCGGCGATACGGTGACGTTCAAGGTGGGGCACTATTCGCGCACGCATCAGCTGAATTTTCAGTCGCCGGACGCGAGCTTCGTGCTCGAACCCAATCGCAACCTGGTTTACGCATACATGATTGCCCTGGTCGTGTTGATTGCGGCGGTGTGGTACTTCAAAGCGATTTCGAACACCGTGTTAACGGTGCTGGTGGTGATCGCACTGATCATTTTTGAGGCGGTCAACTATTTCAACGGGTACCGGGCAGTGCCGGTCCACCGGTAGGGGCGCGAGATGAATTTACTAAATGGGAACGGCTTTTTAATCGTGCTGCTGATACTGTTGGCGTTTGGCATTATCGGGTACTTGCTGAACAACGTGGTCGTGCTGATCGCGCTGCTCGTCGCCGTGGTGGTCCTGGTTATCGCCAAAATCGCCCTGCGCCCGCGGCCAAATAAAAAGGACTGATTGAAATCAGTCCCTTGCGGCCAACATTTGCGGCCTCACCTTGTACAACGTGTTCATGAGGTTGTAGAAATCATCTTGTTCCGGCGCCAGCTGCCAATTGATGACCCGCACGCGGGCCAGCCGCTCAGCGGAATAGTAACGGTCCAGCACGCCGTTGGTGTTGAGGGTCGTGATGATGACATCCGGCAGCTTTTGGGCATCCGGAGGTATGAGCTTGACATAGTGCAGTCCCTTGAGAAAAGTGAACAGGTCGCGGCTCATAAAGGTGCCCTCATCCACGATCACGGTCACCTTGAGCTGGTGGTCAACATTCAGCTCAGGAAAGTCAGGCGCGATGACGGTGTAGAGTTGCAGGTACATGGTGCTGTAGTACTCGGCCAGCGCACCGACTGCCTCGGGCTGGAGCTGGTCGAAGTACTCGCGGATCAGTGCCGGCAGGCGGCCTTTTTTGGCCTCGTTGGCATCACGGTTGAGAAAGTCCAGCCGCGTGGCAAAACGGCCGTCCAAGTTCAGGTAGGAAAAAGCGATGCGGTGCAGGTTGGCCAGCAGCACAGCGTGATTTTCAGGCCTGGCCTCGGGCGTGCTCGGATCGCAGGCCGCCAGCAGGAAGTCCAGCAACCCCTGGGCAAAGCGGTGCACCGGCGTGTCTGGCACGGCTAGCCGCTCCATAATAATTTGATCTTGTGCAGTCAGCGTCTCACGCATCGACACGTAATGCATTCGGCAAAGGTCATAGTGATTCCGCTCACATTCCAGGGCTGCCGGACTGAGGTCAGGGAAGTGTGCAGTGCTGTACACTTGGCGGCTGGTGTCATCGGGGGCAAACAGCGCTGGCAGCTGCTCACTTGGCGAAACCACGTGTCCGCTTCGGATCCGCATGGCCTGGATTGCTAGGATCATCAAGTCTTGCTTGTTCGGCACGGCCGTTGGCGTATAAAGACCGCCGCGCCGTTTTTGATTCAGCAAATCAAAGGCGGCCTTGGCCTTCTTGAAGGCGGCCTCGGAAAACGGCCAGCCCACGCCTCGGTAAGCGAGCAGGTAAAAGGTTAAAATCAAGAGCCGAATTTGGGTTTCGGAACCATCCGGCGCCCACGTGCTGGCGTCAAGGCGAATCTCTTTGCCTTGCATGTAGCGCCGAAATGGGGCAATCCGCCGGCGCAGGGTGGAGATGCTGGTCGCCGTGGTCGCACAAAACTGGTGCACGTTGGCGGCGCCGGTGCGAAAGGCGTAATCGAAAAAGCGAAAGGCCATTGACTGGTTCAACAGGTGGAAGCGGTACTCGTCGACCGTGAGCGGTCCGGCGACCTGCGTGAAGCCCTCGCTGGTGTTGGTCACCGGCTTGCCGGGATACATTTCCTGAACGTCGGCCATGATTTCCTGATAGGCGTTATAAGTTTGCGAGTAGCTGAGGCCGGATTCCTGAGTCAGCCGGTTAATGGTGAAGTTAGTCGTTGCGTGGGCTTTCATTAGTCGAAAGACCTGATAAGTGGTCGTTGTCCGCTTATCAAAGAAATAATCTTCGAACAAACCATCCACCCCTTTATCGACACACTTTAATTAAGTTATATTGTACCATAACAAGTCATGGAATAATTCTTTTGAGGAGGTCGCCAGATGCAAACAATTACTAAAATTTCTGCCCAGAAACGCCGTGGCAGGTACAATATTTTCCTCGACGGCAAGTATGCGTTTGCCGTCAGCGAAGGCACTCTGGTCAAGTATCGGCTGATCAAGGGGCTTGAGTTGGCACCGGAGGACGTCAAGGCGGTGCAGGCGGCTGAGGTGGCAGCGGTGGCCAATGCCACGGCGCTGAACTTCATCAGCCACCAGCCGCGTACGGTGCATGAAGTGCGCGACCGGCTGCGGCAAGACGAGGTGCCCGAGGAAGTCATCAAACAAGTCACGGATCACCTCAAGGCCATTCGCCTGCTGGACGATGCGCAGTACGCCGATATTTTGGTGCGCGACAACCTCTCAATGGGCGAGCGCGGACCGCGCCAGGTCGAAGCCCGTCTGCGGGAAAAAGGCGTGCACCCGGACATCGCCGCCCAGGCGGTGGAACACGTTACGGCTGACCAGTGGCGCACGGTGGCCAATCGCGTCGCCAAAAAAGCGGCCCGCCGCACCCAGCACAAGCCCTTCAAGGATCAGCAAGCCAAGATTCGCCTCGCCCTGATGCAAAAAGGGTTCGAGGGTGCTGTGGCCAGCGCCGCGCTGGCCGATTTACATCTCGAACCTGATCCGGAGCAGGAGGCCGACCTTTTGACCCGTGAGGTCGAAAAACAGTGGCGCCTCAAACGGAAGTACACCGGCTTTGATCGGCGCAATCGGGTCAAGCAGGCCCTGGTGCGCAAGGGGTTTGACTACGATGCGATCGATGCGGCGCTCGCGCGGCTGGAGGAGGACGAGTAGGACCCTAGCTGGCGCCTGGCCTTTCTGTTATACTTGAAAGGACAAAAAGATAATGCTGAAAGCTGGATAACCCAATGCGAATCCCTAAGGAAGGCGATTATGTCGCCATTCAGAGCTACAAGCACGATGGGAGCTTGCACCGGACATGGCGGGATACCATGGTCCTCAAGACCAGCGAAGACGCAATTATCGGTTGTAACGATCACACTTTGGTGACCGAATCCGATGGCAGACGATGGCTGACGCGTGAGCCGGCAATCGTGTATTTTCATAAACATTACTGGTTCAATGTGATCGCAATGATCAGAGAAGGCGGCGTGTCTTACTATTGCAACCTCGCCAGTCCTTCCGTGTTGGATCAGGAAGCGCTGAAATATATCGACTATGACTTGGACGTGAAGGTCTTCCCGGATGGGGAGAAGCGCCTGCTCGACGTCGATGAATACGAGGCACACAGCCGTAAATGGCAATACCCGCAAACCACTGACCGCATCTTGAAGGCCAACGTGCGTGTGCTTGTCGATTGGATCAACCATGGCAAAGGGCCGTTTTCAGCGGCTTATGTGGATTTATGGTACAACCGGTACTTGCAACTGTCTCACCGGGTGTAAGCTTCGGCGCGAGGAACACTCGCGCTGTTTTTGTAAGAAGGTGTGAGGACTGACGGTCTTAGCACGATGGCTAGTCTGGACTGTCCCAGCGACCGCAGAGCGGGCGTTGGGGCGGGCCTGACTGGACATTCGTGCGTTGTCAGTCCGAGCCCGATTATGGCGTTAAGACTCTGGCCTTTAGCACGATGGCTAGCTTGGACTGCCCTGGCGGCCGCGGAGCGGGCGTTAGGGCAGTCCTTGCTAGACATTCGCGCGTTGTCAGTCGGAACCCGATTAAGCGCGGCCCAGCCCGCGCCTTGTGATGGAGGATAAATCATGACAGAATTGATCGATCAACCCGCCAGCCAGTTTGTTGGCCGGGTGTACACCGCCGAAAGCAGCGACCAGATGGGCACGTTTTACCCGGCCTGGCAGGATTTTGAAGGCGCCGGCTACTTTGATCAGCTGGACGCTTTGTGCGAGCAGCCCAACCGGACCTACCTAGTCGTGTTTTCCCCGTACGGCAATTTTCAGTACTGGATCGGCAGCCTGACCCCGGTGGGCGTAGACGCGCCGGCAGGGCTGGAAGCTGTGCCGCTGCCGGCCGGGACGGTGGGCAAGGCGGAGGACCCGGTCAACGGGGTGCTCAACCAGCTGCCGGTGCAAACCACAGTTGGGAAGGGCTTTGAGATGCTGGAAAAAGCCGGCTTCACAATTCCTGCTCACATTGGCCAAACCGATAATCCGTATTACCTGGAGTCGTATCCGGTGGTGGATGGCCAAGTCAGTGAGGTGCACTACCTGCTGTACATCAACAAGGACCAAATGGAGGGCTACGATGAGTTCGATTGATCATGACAGAATGCTCGCCGGTCGGCTGTACGATGCCGGCGCCGAGGACTTGCACCAGGCGCGCATGCGCAGCCGGCTGCTCACCGAATCATACAATCGCACCAGCGTTGCCGACCAGGCGGGCCGCCGCACGATCCTCACGCAACTTTTCAAGGCCTTTGGCGAAGGGGGCTACATCGAGCCGCGCCTGCAGGTCGACTACGGCAGCCACATCAGTATCGGCAAAAACTTTTACGCGAACTACGATCCCATCTTGCTGGACGTGGCGCCAATCACCATCGGCGACAACGTGCTGATGGGACCGCGCGTGAGTCTGCTGACGCCGGCGCACCCGATCGATACTGATGTGCGCAATGCAGGGCTCGAGTACGCCAAGCCGATCACGATCGGCGATAATGTCTGGTTTGGCGGCGAATGCACTGTGCTGCCTGGGGTGACCATTGGCAGCAATGTCGTCATCGGCGCCGGTGCCGTGGTGACCAAGGACGTGCCCGACTCGGTGGTCGTGGTCGGCAATCCGGCCCGGGTCATGCGGCCGATTACGGATGCTGACGCTCAGTTCTGGCAGGCCAAGCAGCAGGCTTACCTCGCGGACATGACGACGCAGGCTCCAACAGAATAACCTGGCATGAGGAGGGGCGCGGATGCCCAAAAATCGGCTTGAAGCCTTTACCGATGGTGTGATCGCCATCATCATCACAATCATGGTTTTGGAACTGCACGCCCCAAGCACTGGCAGCTGGGCCGCACTGTGGCAGATGCGCGGGATTTTTGCCATTTATTTCGTGTCGTTCTTCACGCTGGCGGTGTATTGGAACAATCACCATCACCTGTTCCTGCTGGTCAAGCGGATCAACGGGCGTGTGTTGTGGGCCAACATCCTGTTTCTCTTTGCGGCCTCGTTTTTCCCGTTTGCCACAGACTGGGTGGGTGCCACTCACGTGCTGGCGCGCGCACCAGAGATGACTTACGGGTTCGTGGTGCTGGCCACCGACGTCACGTACTGGCTGCTGATTCAGACGCTGATCCGGGCCGACCGCCACAATGCGGCACTCAAAGACTTGCTCGGGCAGGGCTACTACAAACCGATCGTCACGATTGGCGGCAATGTGATCGCGATTTTGGCCGCGTTTATCTGGCCAGGTTTGACCATCATCATCGATGTGCTGCTGCTATTGTTGTGGGTGCGCCCCGAGCGCCGCATTGAGCACCATGTGCATCAAAGCCGCGCTTTGCCCGATGAAAAAGGCCGCCAGTAAAAAATGGCGACCTTTTTCGTGTGTTTAGGCAAAAATGCGGTGCATCTCGCGATGGCGAATGCCGGCGTCCAAAAATTCTGGCTTTTCGGTGAGCGTGTAACCCAGCGCCTTGTAAAACCCGACCGCCTGGACCTGGGCGCCTAAGCGCAGTTCGTGAGCACCATGGGCCTCAGCGTAGTCTGCGAGGTGTTCAAGCAGCACCTTGCCGACGCCGTGATGACGGTACGGGGCCAGAACGGCGACGCGCTGCACGTGAAAGCCGTAATCGGCCGGCAGCAAACGCGCGGTGGCCACGGCTAGCCCGTCATCATAGGCGACAAAGTACGTGGCCTTGGCTTCGTCTTGGTCGACCTCGCGTTCAGGTGACACGTGCTGCTCCTTGACAAAGACGGTGGTGCGAATGGCGAGCGCGTCTTGGTAAACTGAGCTGTTGGTATCGGTGCTAACTTTGAATTCCATCTTCAGTATCGACTTCCTGTTTTGGTTTATAGGGTAATGCGTGTATTATAGACCATACCGAAAGAAGGTGTGAATAGTGTTTCAGAAAATCCGTGAATCTAAACTCATGTTCTGGTCGCTTGAAGCCTTAATCATCGTGGCGTTAATCATCGGGCTGACGAACTTGAGCTTTTTGTTCAAACCGATCGCGACGTTTTTCTCGACATTATTGATTCCGTTCATCGCGGCCGGCTTTTTGTTCTACCTGTTTAATCCGCTGGTCAACTGGCTGGGCAAGCTGAAGCTGCCGCGGCCGGCCGCCATTGCGCTGATTTTTGTGGTAGTGCTGGCGCTGCTGGGGTTTCTGGTGGCGACCATCATTCCCAACCTGATCGACCAGGTCACGCAACTGATCTCCGGGTTGCCCGGCTTTGTCCGCGAACTGCGCGACGACTTGACTCAGCTGTCGCATTACCGCTGGTACCAGAAGTTTGGGGTGGCTAAGCTGGTCAGCAAGATGCAGGTCGAACCGGCGAAAATCTTGCAGAACGTGCTGGGCGACTTTTCGGCGGGCGTGCCCGGCCTGATTGGCTCCGTCGCGTCGGTCGTGATCGGCGCAATCACCATCCCTGTGCTGCTGTTTTACATGCTGAAGGATGGGAACCGCTTCGTGCCGGCAGTGCAGCGGCTTTTGCCGGACCGCTACGGCGAGGAGATTCAAACCGTTTTCACCCGAATGAACCAGACGCTGTCGCATTACATTGCGGGGCAGGCCATTGAGTGTCTGTTCGTCGGCACGTTCACCTTCATCGGTTATTTGATTATCGGCATGCCTTACGCGTTTCTGCTCGGGTTCGTAGCCGGCGTTGTCACCATCATTCCGTACCTCGGCCCGTACATCGGGATCGCCCCGGCGCTGTTGATTGCCCTGACCGTCGGCTGGGGCAAGGTCGCCTTGGTGATCGTGGTGGTGCTGATCGTACAGCAAACCGACGGGAACCTGATTTACCCGAACGTGATTGGCCGCAGTCTCAATATTCATCCGCTGACCATCATTGTGCTTCTGCTGGTGGCGGGCAACATCTGGGGCATTTTAGGCACCATTTTGGCGGTACCAGTTTACGCGGTGATCAAAACGCTGCTGACCTATGCGCTGGAGCTTTACCGATTCCACCGCAACCAGGCGGCCCAAGAGCCGCTTTTGGCCAAGCCGACTGACCAGCAGCCCAAACCTTAATTGCTTGCCGGGTCAGCGGTCAAGCCGGTAAAATTATAGTTATCAACAGCGCGGCGAAAGGATGAACAGTTTATGAGTGGTGATTCAGGCGGGGCCTTATGGGGCCAGTTGCTTTTGATCGTAATTTTAACCGTGGTCAACGCGTGCTTTGCGGCCGCAGAAATCGCGGTGGTGTCTTTGAGCCGCAGCAAAATTCAGGGCCAGGCCAAGGCCGGCGACAAAAAGGCGGCAAAGCTCCTGAAGATCATGAACAACTCCACCAATTTTTTGGCGACGATTCAAGTCGGCATCACCTTCGCCGGCTTCTTTGCGTCGGCTTCGGCGGCCACCACGCTGGCCGGGCGCATCGAGCCGTGGTTTGGCAACGTGAGTTTTGCGCATGAGCTGGCAGTCTTGCTGGTTACCGTGATGCTGTCGTACTTCTCGCTGGTGTTCGGCGAGCTCTACCCCAAGCAGGTGGCACTGCAAATGACGGAAAAGGTGGCCAAGGCCGCCGTCACCCCGATTTCCGTGATTGGGGTGGCACTGCGCCCGTTTGTCTGGCTGCTGTCAGCGTCGACCAACCTGCTGCTGAAACTCACCCCAATTAAGTTCAACACCGATCAAAATCAGGTGACCCGTGAGGAAATGACCGCGATGATCGAAAGCGGCAAGCAGTCAGGGGCCATCGACCCGGATGAGTACGCGATGCTGGAAGGCATCATCAGCCTGTCCAACAAGCTGGCCCGCGAGGTCATGGTCCCGCGGATCGACGCCTTCATGGTCGACGCTGACCAGCCGGACCAAGCCGCCATTGACGCAATTTTGGGCAATGTGTACTCGCGCATCCCGATTTATCAAAAAGACAAGGACAACGTGGTCGGGATCGTGCACATCAAAAATCTGCTGAGTCAGGCGCGCAAGGTCGGCTTCGCCCAGGTCCGCCTGGAAGACATCATGACCGACCCGCTGTTTGTGCCGGAAACCATCAGTATTGACGACCTGCTGACTGAGATGCGCATTCGCCACCAGCAAATGGGCATCCTGCTTGACGAGTATGGCGGGGTCGTCGGCCTGGTGACGATTGAGGACCTGCTGGAGGAAATCGTCGGCGACATCGACGACGAGTCTGATGCCACCACGGTCAATTACACCAAGCTGGACCAGGACGATTACCTGGTGAACGGCCGCATGACGCTCAGCGATTTCAACGAGGCCTTTGGCACGGACCTGCAGGCGCCGGATGTTGACACGATTGCCGGCTACGTGATCAACGCACTCGGCGTTATTCCCAGCACCCACAAGCAGGAAACCGTCCCGATTCCCGGCGGCACGCTGACGTCCGGCAAAATTGAAAATTCCCGGCTGGTCAACGTGCATCTGCACCTGCCCGTCAAAGCAGCTTCGGCCAGTGAAGCCAGCGAGCCGTAATGTTTGATTGAAGAAGCGCGCGTTCTTCTTTATAATGGTGAGAAGACTAGGTCCCATTGACTGGGACTTTTTTCGTGAAAGGACGGTTTTCCCAATGTAGCAAGCGGCCATTGTCTGTCACTACCGCAATTGAAAGGACCACTTATGAAACCACAAGAATTAAAAGCCGCGGTAGACAAGCGCCGCACTTTTGCCATCATTTCTCACCCTGATGCCGGGAAAACCACCATCACCGAGCAGCTGCTGTTGTTCGGCGGCGTGATCCGCGAGGCTGGGACGGTCAAGGGCAGAAAGTCGAGCCACTTCGCTAAGTCGGACTGGATGGCCATTGAAAAGCAGCGCGGGATCTCGGTCACCAGCTCTGTGCTGCAATTCCAGTACGCCGGCAAGCAGATCAACATTTTGGACACGCCGGGGCATGAGGACTTTTCCGAAGACACGTACCGCACCCTGATGGCCGTCGACGCGGCGGTCATGGTCATCGACTCCGCCAAGGGGATCGAGGCCCAGACCAAGAAACTGTTCAAGGTCGTCAAACAGCGCGGCATTCCGATTTTTACCTTCATGAACAAGCTGGACCGCGACGGCCGGGAGCCGTTGGACCTGATCGCTGAGCTGGAAGACCTGCTGGGCATTGAAGGTTACGCGATGAACTGGCCGATGGGCATGGGCAAGGGCCTGGCCGGGTTGTACGACCGCGTCGACCACCGTATCGAGCTGTATCGCGAAAACGAGGCAGGCGAAAAGTACCTGCCGCTGGACGAGAACGGCAAGCTGGATCCCAGCGAGCCGCTGGCCAATGACTCGGTTTACACCGACACCTTGGACAGCATTGAGCTGCTCAACGACGCCGGCAACCAATTCGACCTGAAAAAGGTGATGAAAGGCGACCAGACGCCGGTGTTCTTCGGCTCCGCGCTGACCAACTTTGGCGTTGAGACCTTCCTTAAGCACTTCGTTGACATGGCGCCGGCACCCGGGCCGCACAAGCTGCGAGACGGGCGTGAGATCAGTCCGACCGACCCGAATTTCTCCGGGTTTGTCTTCAAGATCCAGGCCAACATGAACCCGAACCACCGCGACCGCATTGCCTTTGTCCGCATCGGCGCCGGCGAGTTCGAGCGGGGCATGGATGTCACGCTGGCAAGAACTGGCAAGGTGCTCCGGCTGAACAACTCGACCGAGTTCATGGCCGACACCCGCGAGCAGGTGCAAACCGCCGTGGCCGGTGACATCGTCGGCCTGTACGACACCGGTAATTTTCAAATCGGCGACTCGATTTACGCCGGCAAGGACCCGGTGGAATACGAGAAGCTGCCGCAGTTCACCCCGGAGCTGTTCATGCGCGTGACGCCAAAAAACGTCATGAAGCAAAAGAGCTTCCACAAGGGGATGCAACAGCTGGTCCAGGAAGGTGCGGTGCAGCTTTATCGCACCTACACCACCAACGACTACATCCTCGGTGCGGTCGGCCAGCTGCAGTTTGAGGTGTTCAAGTTCCGCATGCAAAATGAGTACAACTCAGAAGTTGTGATGACGCCGATCGGCAGCCGGGTCGCACGCTGGATCGATCCCGACCAGCTGGATGAGAAAATGTCGTCCAGCCGCAATTTGCTGGTCAAGGATTCGCAGGGCCTGCCGCTGTTCCTGTTTGAAAATCAGTACGCCGAGCGGTGGTTTGCCGATAAGTACCCGGACGTCAAGCTGACAGCCAAGCTGTAAGCAGAAAGGAAGCTGAACAATGGCAGAATCAGAAAACAAACATAATGAGGCCGCGCGCAGTATCACCAATGATGACCTGCTGGGCAAGTGGCGGACTTTTTCCCTGGACAATAACGATGAGAACATGAGTGACTTTCTGTCCGAACTGGTGGACCACGCGACGCTGCTGATGGTCGTGCTGGCCGATCAGGAGATCAAGACGGACGAAAACGGCCGCGCGCAGGTCGATCAGGACGTGCAGATGCAGTTTCCGCTGATGTCCAGTGAAGACAGGCAAAACATTCAGCCGGTGTTCACCGACTGGCAGGAAGTTAACTCGCTGTTCGACAACTGGAGTCAGCACGACCTGCAGCAAAACGTCGATCAGGCGTCCATCCTGCCGATCGCGTTCTCCGATTTGGCCGAGCTGATCGACCAAAACCAGGAAGTCGACGGCATTGCGATCAACCCGTTCTCCGACAATATCTACTTCTCCCGGGAGACCCTAGCTGACCTGGCCAACCAGCAGAAGCAGCACCACGCCGACAACAATGAGGTCAAAGTTGCTGTGTCCGAGCCTGACCACTTGCCAGACGGCTTTGAGGATATGCTGCAAGGCGAGCTGAAGGGCAGCGGCGTTAAGCAGGGCTGGCTGCGCGTGCTGAGCTACGATGGCACCGAACACCTAGTCTTGATCTTGGATGCGGCAGGCATGGCAGACGAGCAGCTGCGGCCGTTGACCCAGCAGCTGGGCGAACGCGGCGACAAGGCGCTGGCGTCGATCGATCTGCAGCTGTCGGTTGTCCCGCTGGACGATGACAGCCAGCCGATGGTCGAAGGTATTGAGCCGTTTTTCAAAGCGTAGCACGTTAAAAGGCCACGGTCGTCCCAATTATCGGATGACCGTGGCCTTTTGCATGTCTGAGTTAGAGCAGATCAACGAGGCTGGCAAGCACGTACGAGTCGTCGCTCAGGCGGTACCAGCGGCTGCCGTCGGTGCCATACACAGTGGCCAGCAGGGCAACCGTCGCGCCCGCGGCCAGGGGCTTCAGGCGCTGGCCATACGGCTTGGCCCAGCGCGTCAGCGACCCACTGGTGTTGACCTGACCGACGGCTTGAAGCGGCTGGGCGTTAAAGCTGACACGGTCGGTGGTGAGTTTGAGCTGAGTCGGCCCAGGCAGGAACGGATTGCTGTTTTGCGGCTGCGTGTTCGCAGTGGTGATCCACTGGCTGCCGCCAAGATCCAGGAAGACTTCACCCGCTTGATTCTTGGCGAGGCCAAACACGCGCCAAAACGAGCCAGCTGGCAGCATGGTGGCATAGACCTGCGCCTTCACCGGGGTCGGGTAGGCCGGCTTGGCCTGACGCAACTCAACGTACGCGCTTTGCGGGTCGGCGTAGGTGAGACTTGGCCCCAGCTGGTAGGTGAAGTGCAACACTTGGGCGGTGTGCGTGAAGCGGCCGCGCTGCGGCGCACTTGGAACGGCGTGGTCCTTGAAGGCGGGCAAAGGTTCTGCCGTGAATGCCGCGTTGAGCCGGCCGACCAGCATCGTTGGCGCAGCCAGCAGGCGGCCGGTTTCATCGCGGTGATACACCGCGACTGGGGCGGCGACGTGTGGATCGTAAAGCAGGTAGACGACCGCCTGGCTCGCCGGAAAGCGCGTCAGATAGTTCGTGACGGAAAACAGCTCGTAGCCTTCAATTTGCGGGATCGCAATGTTCAGCCGCGCACCGATCGGCCCGCGCACAATGCTGGGCCGTCGCAGTTCGGCAGCACTGCCGCGCTCGCGGTAATAAATGGCGACACTAACATAGCGGCTGGTCGCACCGGTCGCCGGCGGCAAGGCATTTGCCTGTTGCGGCTGGCTGGCCGCAGCGCGCACCGGTCGGGCTGAAGTTGATGTGGGGTTTGGCGTCTTGCTCGCAGTTTTGCGCGGGCGGCGCTTAAACCAGTTCGCAAGTGATTGAAACAGGCCCATGGTGTCCTCCATGCAAAAAAAGCCGGCAACTGCCGGCTTTTTTTAGAATTCCTCGGTTGCCAGCGATACTTCGGCGAGCTTATCGCCGTGAATGACGTTGACATCCGCAAAGGCGACGTGGGCCAACTTATCCAGCGCAAAGGCGATCTCAGCATCTTTGATGTTGCGCTTATCATTGGTGAACAGCAGCTCATCATGAGAGGCCGCCCGCGTGTAAATCACCGTGGTGCTGCCAAGTGAATAGACTTTAATGTAGTTCGTGTCGGTATGGGCGAGCTGTTGCGCCACCAGGTGCGGGTAGCTATTGGTGATATCGATCAACCGCATAATTAATGCCCCCAGTCTCTAGTTTCCTGTCTTCATTATAAGTGAACCGGCCGGAAAAACCAAAAGTTTCTGCGCCGCCGGTGAATTTCGCCGCTCGCCGCCAAGTTTGCTAAACTGGAGGCAGGAGGCGACAGTCATGACCCTGCAAAGTGAACCGGTCCGGCCGGCGAGTCGGTATTATTTTCCCGTTCTCAAGTTGTACCAGCGCGCGTTTCCTAAAGAGGAAAAAGTCCCCCTGGTGTGGCTGCTCGCCAACAGCAGGCGGGCAGGCATTGATTTTCTAGCGTGGCACGACGGCGCCCGGTTTGTTGGCCTGACATTTACCGTGACGACCAAAGCCCTGACGTACCTGATTTTTCTGGCGACCGCGGAGACCGTGCGCGGGCAGGGCGTTGGCTCGGCCATCTTGGACCGGCTGGCGGCGCGCTTTGATGGGCGGCCCTTGGTGCTGGCCCTGGAGCCGCAAGATGACGCCGCCTCAAATGTTCGGCAGCGGCGCTCCCGGCTGGCGTTTTACCAACGCAACGGGTTTGTGCTGCAGCCTTACCAGGTGGTCGACCTCGGGGTGGCCTATGACACCATGGCCCGCAACGGCCGTTTTGCGCCAGCGCAGTTCGATGCGCTGATGCGCGGGTACACTGGCTGGTTTTATCCGTGGTATGGCTCCAAAATCTTGCGCAAGTAGTCAAAAGGGGCTAAGCGAGGCATTCGCTTAGTCCCTTCAACTTATTTGGCGTTATTTTTTGGCGACTGTCGGGGTTTCCGGTTTGCTTTCGACAATGGCAATCGCGCCCTTGTCGATGCGTGCCTCGAGGTGCTTGGCCTGCGGGTGATCAAGGTAGAAGTCCGCCACGCGGTCTTCAATTTGCTCCTGAATCACGCGGCGCAGCGGCCGGGCGCCCATCGCGGGATCGTAGCCGAGTTCGACTAACTTCTCCTTGACCGGTTCGGTGACCTTGATGGTCAGGCCCTGGTCCTTGATGTTGGCGTTGGTGTCGTTGATCATCAGGCCCACAATGGACAACAGGGTGTCCTTGCTCAGCGGCTTGAACTCGACAATGTCGTCGAAACGGTTGAGAAATTCCGGCTTGAAGTAGTTGCCCAGCTGGTTCAGGACGGACTTGGTCGTGCCGTTGATCGACGCGCCGAAGCCGACGTTCGCCTCGGCGTCGGTCGAGCCGGCGTTTGACGTCATGATGATGATCGTGTCCTTGAAGGAAACGGTGCGGCCCTGGCTGTCGGTCAGGCGGCCGTCATCGAGGATCTGCAGGAACATGTTCATCACATCTGGGTGCGCCTTTTCAATTTCGTCCAGCAAAATCAGGCTGTACGGATTGCGGCGGACTTGCTCGGTCAGCTGGCCGGCTTCTTCATAGCCGACGTAGCCCGGAGGCGAACCGATGAGCTTGGACACGCTGAATTTTTCCATATACTCAGACATGTCAAACCGGATCATGTTCTGCTCGGAACCAAACAGTTCCTTGGCCAGCTGCTTGGCCAGCTCGGTCTTGCCGACCCCGGTCGGACCAACAAAGAGGAAGCTGCCGATTGGGCGGCCGGTCTTGTTGAAGCCGATGCGGTTGCGGCGAATGGCGCGGCCGACTTTTTCGACCGCCTCGTTTTGGCCGATGACATGGGCCTCAAGGTCAGGCACCAGGTTCTTGAGCTGCTCTTGCTCTTGCTGCTTGAGCTCGCCAACGGGGATGTTGGTCATCTTTTCGACAATCTGCTCCATGTCCTTTTCGGTGACCGTTGGCGTGTCTTCCTTTTCCTGCTTTTCGTCTTGCTGCTGCATCTTCTGCAGCTTGGTGACCTGATCGCGGTAGAAGGCGGCCTTTTCGTAGTCTTCCTGCTTCAAGGCGCCTTGCTTCTGCTTTTCGGCTTCGGCAATCTTGTCCTTGATGGTTTGCGGATCGGCTACGGTAATGGTCAAGTTCTTGCGCGAGCCGGCCTCATCCAGCAGGTCGATGGCCTTGTCAGGCAGGAACCGGTCCTGAATGTAGCGGTCGGACAGGTTGACGGCGGCCTCGATGGCGTCGTCGGTGTACTTGACGTGGTGGTAGGCCTCGTAGCGCGGCTGAATGCCCTTTAAGATCTTGATGGTCTCTTCAGGCGACGGCTCTTCGACGGTCACCGGCTGCAGCCGGCGGGCGAGAGCGGAATCCTTTTCGATCTGGCGGTACTCGTTAGAGGTCGTGGCCCCGACGAGTTGCAGTTCGCCGCGGGCCAGCGCCGGCTTGAGGACGTTGCCGGCGTCCATGCCGCCTTCGGCATTGCCGGCACCGACGATTTCGTGGATCTCGTCGATGAAGAGAATGATGTTCGGATTCTTCTTCAGCTCGTCGATGAGCTGCTGCATGCGCTGTTCAAACTGGCCGCGAATTCCGGTGCCTTGCACCAGAGACACGACGTCCAGCTGGATGACGTGGCGGTCTTGCAGCTTGGTTGGGACATCACCGTTTGCGATCTTAAGCGCGAGCCCCTCGACCACGGCGGTCTTGCCGACCCCGGCTTCCCCAATCAAAACGGGGTTATTCTTGGTCCGGCGGTTCAAAATTTCGATAACGCGGGCGATTTCCTCGTCCCGGCCGATGACTGGGTCGATTTCGCCGTTCTTGGCCTTGGCGGTCAAGTCAACGCCGAACTGACCTAAGACGGAATTGCCGCCTTGGCCAGGCCGGTTGCCGCCGCCATTGTCGCCGCGCCCGCTTTGAGTGGGTGGGGTTTGGTCCTGCGGCTGCTGCTGGCCGTTTTGGCCGGAAGCCATCGCCCGGAAGATGTCATCGAGACTGCTGAAGCCGAACGGATCATTGTTTGCATTCGTTGGTTGCATAGTGCCTCCTGCTTGTTGTTTCAACTGCTGGTAGCAGTTTTGGCATAGGTTGATCTCTTGGCGTTGGCCATTCACGTTGGTGTACAAATGAATGGTAGCCGGATTTTGATGGCAATTTTCACATAGCACCGTTGTTCACAACCTTTCTTATCTAAGTCCTTCCGCGCAAAGGACGCGGAAAAGTCAAACCAGGCTTTGACCTTCTTTGACCTTGACTCCAGTGTACACCGCGAAAAATTAAATGCAAGCACTCTTACCGTGAGAGTGCTAATTTTTTCGCGAAATTCAGTGCGACTGCGGTTTCAGCGCTGGTCAACGGCCTGTCTCTAGTCTAAAATAGTGACGGAAAGGGGGCAAGCATGTGGCATCAGACTATGTCCAAATGATGAATGATCTCCGCGCAGGTAAAATTACGGAGATCAAGATCGAACCCGAGACGTTTGCCGCTTTTCGTGAGGCCTGGACCAATTATCCGGCTCGCAAGGAAATCGTCGGCCAGGCGGAGCGCGGGGGCACGATTTTGTACCATTATCAGTCCGCCAAGGGGCAATAAAACCAGCCATGATACTTGTTCTGAAAGCGGAATAATGGTAAGGTTTACAAGAAATAGAATGCAAATTCTATTCGGCAAAAGTTTATACACAAAGGAGCAGATTACTCATGGAAAAACGCGAATTTAATGTTGTTGCAGAAACAGGTATCCACGCTCGCCCAGCCACTCTCTTGGTTCAGGCAGCCAGCAAGTTTAACTCTGACATCAACCTGGAATACAAGGGGAAGAGCGTTAACTTGAAGTCCATCATGGGCGTCATGAGCTTGGGCGTTGGCCAAGGCGCCGACGTCACCATCTCCGCTGAAGGCGCAGACGAAAAGGAAGCTATTGCTGCCATCGAAGAGACCATGAAAAAGGAAGGCTTGTCTAACTAATGACTAAGAACCTGAAAGGGATCGCGGCAAGTGACGGCGTCGCTACGGCGAAGGCCTACCTGCTCGTGCAACCCAATCTGTCATTTTCGAAGTCAACTATTGAAGATACAGACAAAGAGGTCGCACGTCTGCACACCGCGCTCGACCAGAGCATTGCAGAACTGAAGATCATCCGGCAAAAAGCAGCAGAGTCGCTGGGCGAGGAAGAGGCAGAAGTCTTCGACGCGCACATGACCATGCTGGCCGATCCGGAATACATCGGGGCCATTGAAAAGCAGATCACAGACGATAAGGTCAACGCCGAAACCGCCTTGAAGTCTGTTTCCGACGGCTTCATTGAAACCTTTGAAGCGATGACCGATAACACCTACATGCAAGAGCGCGCCGCGGATATCCGCGACGTCTCGACCCGGGTGCTGTCACACCTCTTGAACCGGCCGCTGCCGAACCCGGCATTGATCGATTCTGAAGTGGTCATCGTGGCGCATGATTTGACGCCTTCAGATACTGCTCAGCTGAACAAGAAGTACGTTAAGGCGTTTGTCACCGACATCGGCGGCCGGACCGCGCACAGCGCGATCATGGCGCGCTCGCTTGAGATCCCGGCTGTGGTCGGGACGGACACGGTCACGACGGACGTTAAAAACGGCCAGACCATCACCGTCAACGGCTTGACCGGTGCTGTGACGATCGACCCGAGTGCTGACCAGATCCAGGCTTCCGAACAGGCAGCCAAGGATTTTGCCGCACAAAAGGCCGAATGGGCGCAGCTGAAGACGGCTAAGACGGTGACGGAAGACGGTCAGCACTTCGAAGTCGGCGCCAACATTGGGACCCCGAAGGACATGGACGCGGTGCTTGCCAATGGTGCTGAAGCCGTTGGCCTGTATCGTACCGAGTTCTTGTACATGGACTCGTCGGAGCTGCCAACCGAAGACGATCAGTTCGAGGCGTACAAGACCGTGCTCGAGCAGATGGACGGCAAGCCTGTCGTGGTTCGCACGATGGACATCGGCGGTGATAAGAAGCTGCCATACCTGCCACTGCCACACGAAGATAACCCGTTTTTGGGCTACCGGGCGATTCGGATCAGCCTGGACCGGCAGGACATCTTCCGCACCCAGTTGCGGTCCTTGCTGCGGGCTTCGGCTTACGGCAATCTGCGCATCATGTTCCCGATGATCGGTACAGTCAACGAATTCAAGGCGGCCAAAAAGGTCTTCTTGGAGGAAAAGGACAAGCTGGTCAAGGAAGGCGTGAAGGTTGCTGACAACATCCAAACCGGGATGATGATGGAAGTACCTGCCGCGGCCGTGTTGGCGGATCAGTTCGCCAAGGTCGCAGACTTCTTCTCCATCGGCACCAACGATTTGATTCAGTACACCATGGCGGCGGACCGCGGCAACGACCGCGTGTCTTACCTCTACCAGCCTTACAACCCATCGATCTTGCGCTTAGTGAAGCACATCATCGATTCGGCACATAAGGAAGGCAAGTGGGCCGGCATGTGTGGGGAAGCCGCTGGCGACCCGATCATGGTGCCACTCTTGGTCGGCATGGGGCTCGACGAGTTCTCCATGTCCGCGACCTCTGTCCTGCGCGTGCGTAGCCAGATGAAGGGCCTTTCGGCAAGTTACCTGAAGACCCTCGCAGAGCGGGCCACCACCGAATCCGTGACCAACGAAGACAACATCAAGCTGGTCAAGGAATTTACCGAGAAACACTAATTGAACGCAAAATGAACACGTCCCTGCTTTGGCAGAGGCGCTTTTATTGTGCCCTGCTGAATCAAGTTTGACAGCGGATACATCAACCTCTAGACTAATTTGTGTAGACAAATATGGTTATGGAGATGGCAAAATGGAATTAGCTGTGATTGATATTGGCGGCACTTCGATTAAATTTGCGCGGTGGGACGGGACAGCCCTGCAGGACCGGACGGCGGCGCCAACGCCCAAAACGCTGGCTGAGTTTTACGGACTCTTGGCCAACACGGTAACGAAAATGAAGGCGGATCACCCCATTACAGGGGTGGCCATCTCCAGTCCCGGAGCGGTCAATCAGGCGACCGGCGTGATCGAAGGTGCCAGCGCCTTGCCGTACATTCACAACTTCCCGATCCAGCCTGAGCTGGAGAAGCGCTTCGGCCTGCCAATGGCATTCGAAAATGACGCGAATTGCGCCGCCTTGGCCGAAGTCGCAAGCGGTGCGGCTAAGGGCAAGCAGCGCGTGGCGATGCTGGTGCTTGGCACCGGCGTCGGCGGGGCGCTGATCGCAAACGGCCGGGTCGAACACGGGTCCCACCTGCTGGGCGGCGAGTTCGGGTTCATGCTGCAAAACGGCAAGTCCGTGTCCGCCCAAGCGACGGTCGTTAAGCGCTGCGAGAACTACGAGAAGCGCACGGGTAAAAAGATCACCGGTGAGGCGCTGTTTGCGGCTGCCGATGCCGGCGACCGCGTGGCGCACGAGGAGGTCGAAGGCTTCTTTGAGGCCCTGGCCGAAGTCATTTTCAATCTGCAATACAGCTACGACCCCGAGCTGTTCCTGCTGGGCGGCGGGGTGTCGCGCAACCCGGCGCTGATCCCGGGCATCGAGCGCCACATGGACGGCGTGTTCAAGACAATCGAGATTGCCACCCAGCGGCCGGTCATCAAGATCTGTCAGTACACCGATGCGGCCAACCTGATTGGGGCCGTGGTCAACTACCAGCAGCACGCAGCCAAATAACTAAACTAGGATGCAGTGAACCGCAAGCCAGACTTGCGGTTTTTTTATGTTTTGAATAAACACGAACAATAATTTATTAAAGTGCTTACTTTGTTCCTGAAAACTGTTGAGCGATTTGCCGCGCCGTGCTAAACTCAAAGCAAATACGAAAGCAGGTGACGATTCGTGACAGTTGCAGTAGTGATGGGCTCCACCTCGGATTGGCCAACGATGAAGCAGGCGGCGGCTTTGCTCGACCAACTTGCGATTCCGTACGTCAAGCACGTGATCTCGGCACATCGGATGCCGACGCAGTTGCAGCAGTTCGCCGCAGCGGCGCGAGCCAACGGCATCGACGTGATCATCGCTGGGGCCGGTGGGGCGGCCCATTTACCCGGCATGCTGGCGGCCAACACGACGGTGCCGGTCATCGGGGTCCCCATTAAAACCCGAACATTAAGCGGGATGGACTCACTGCTTTCCATTGTGCAGATGCCGGCCGGGGTGCCGGTGGCCACGATGGCGATCGGCGAGGCTGGGGCCAAGAATGCGGCGCTGATGGCCGCGGCGATGCTGGCCATCCGCGACGCGAAGGTTGAAGCTCGCCTGACCGCGTTTCGCACTGCCCAGACGCAGCAATCGATCGAAAGTGAGGCAGATTTAGATGATTAAGCCAATCTTGCCGCCAGCGACGATTGGCATCGTCGGCGGTGGCCAGCTGGGGCGGATGCTTGCCCAGGCGGCCAAGACGATGGGGTACACCGTTGGCGTGCTCGATCCGACGCCGAACGCGCCGGCCGGCCAGGTCGCCGATTTTCAGCTTCAGGCCGACTATGACGATCACCAGGCCCTTGATGAGCTCGCGCGCCGCAGTGACGTGTTGACTTATGAATTTGAAAACGTCGACCTTGCCGCGCTTCAAGAGGCCAGTAAGCAGGCGGCGCTGCCGCAGGGCACGCAGCTGTTAGCCATCACGCGCGACCGCGTGAAGGAAAAAACGTTCCTGCGCGACCACGGGGTGCCCACGGCAGATTTTGCCGCCGTGCCGGAGCGGGCCGCGCTGATCCCGGCGATCCATGCGGTCGGGGTCCCGGCCATTTTGAAAACCACGACCGGCGGCTACGACGGCCACGGCCAGCTGGACATCAACTCGGATCAGGACCTGCCCGCAGCGGAAGCACTGGTCGCCAAGACGCCGTGCATCCTGGAGGCGCGCGTGGCTTTCGACCGTGAACTGTCACTCATGGTGACGCGCGATGGCCAAGACGTCGTGCGCTGTTTCCCGGTCGTGGAAAATCATCACCAGGATCACATCCTGCACGTGACCATCGCCCCGGCCCCTGACCTGGGTAAGCCTGAGCAGTACCAGATCGATTCGCTGGCCACCAAAATTGCGACAGCACTGAACCTGCGCGGGGTCCTTGGGATCGAGCTGTTCGCCGGCAAAACCGGCGTGCTGGTTAACGAGCTGGCGCCGCGGCCGCATAACTCCGGGCACTACTCGATCGAGGCCTGCAATTTTTCCCAGTTTCAAGCGCACATTCTCAGCATTTGCGGGCTGCCGATCCCCAAGGTGCGCATGAAAGAGTGTGCGGTCATGCGCAATCTCCTGGGCGATGACCTGGCTGCGGCCAAGGCAGCCTGGCCCAAGCATCCGGAGTGGCACCTGCACGACTACGGCAAGGCTGAAGCGCGGCCCGGCCGCAAGATGGGGCACCTGACCGTGCTGGCTGGCGATACCAAAGATTTGATGGGGTCAATTCAATTGGAGGACGAAGATGGAAAAGACTGAGCTGCTGTATTCCGGAAAAGCCAAGGACATGTTTTTGACAGACACCCCTGGGGTCCTGTGGGTGACCTACAAGGGCCAGGCGACGGCACTGAATGGCAAGCGCAAGGTCGAGATCGCCGGCAAGGGCGCTCTGAACCGGCAGATCTCGGGGCTCCTGTTTGAGGAGCTGACCGCAGCGGGCATTCCGACGCACTTCATCAAGGACCTGGACGATCACACGATGCTGGTACGCCAGTGCGCGATGATCCCGCTGGAGGCGGTGGTGCGCAACCTGGCGTCCGGCAGTTTTGAGCGCAAGTTCCACACCGCGCACCTGATGAAGCTGAGTCCGGCGGTCCACGAGTTTTACTACAAGTCGGATGCGCTGGATGATCCGTTCATCAATGACGAGCAGATCAAGGCGCTCCGGTACGCCGATGCGGCCACGCTGGCAACCATCCACGACCTGGCCGATCGCGTCAATGACCTGCTGCAAAAGCGGTTTGCTGACATCGGCATCGCGCTGGTCGACTTCAAGCTCGAGTTTGGCCGCTTGCCCAACGGCACGCTGGTGCTAGCGGACGAGCTGTCGCCGGACAACATGCGCCTGGTGGATGAAGCCTCTGGCAAGTCGCTGGACAAGGATGTTTTCCGCCACGATGAGGGGCCACTGACCCCGGTGTATCAAGTCGTCCTCGACCGTCTGAAAGGAGTCGCTCATGTATAAAGCCAGAATTTTCGTCAACTACAAGCCCAGCGTCCTGGATCCCAAGGCGCAGGTGATTCAAAACACGCTGACCCGCCTGGGCGACGACAATGTCAGCCACGTGCTGGTCGGCAAGTACTTCGAACTGACGCTGACGGCGGCCAGCCAGGCAGCCGCCGAGACGCAAGTGGCCCGGATCTGCGACGAGATGCTCGCCAATGTGAACACGGAGACCTTCAAATTCACCGTTGAGGAAATGGCGGTGGCGCAATGAAGGCGGCGGTGATCAGTTTTCCCGGTTCCAACTGCGACGACGATCTGATTCACGCCATTAGCGATGTGGTGGGTGAGTGCGCGGTGAAAGTACCGGCGACCGCGACGACGCTGGCCGGGTTTGACTTGGTGCTGGTGCCAGGCGGGTTTTCTTACGGCGACTACCTGCGCTCCGGGGCCATCGCCAAGTTTGCCCCGGTGATGGCGGCGCTCAAGCAGTTTGCGCAGGCCGGCGGCTATGTCTTGGGCATTTGCAACGGCTTTCAGATCCTGACTGAGGCGGGGCTGCTTCCAGGCGCGCTGCAGTGGAACACCAGCCTGCAGTTCATCTGCGAGCCCGAGCCGCTGGTGGTGGCTAATGCCGACACCGCTTTTTCTTCGCGATATGAAGCCGGGCAAACGATCACGCTGCCGATTGCCCACGGGGAAGGCAACTACTACGCCGATCCGGCAACGCTGGCTGAAATTGAGGCCAATCATCAGGTCGTGTTTCGCTACGCTAACAATCCTAACGGCAGCCTGAACGATATCGCCGGCTTGACCAACGCGGCCGGCAACGTCCTGGGCATGATGCCGCACCCGGAGCGCGCGGTTGAGCAGCTGATTTTCGGCACCGACGGCTTGGGCGTGTTTGAATCACTGGTCGAAGCAACTAAGGAGGGCGTCTATGCTGCAAACTGAGCTGAGTCCCGCGCAGATCAAAACGGGAAAACCCTACCGGCAGTGGGGACTGACAGATGCGGAGTACGACCGTTTTGCCGAAAAATTGGGCCGGCTGCCGAACCTGACCGAAATCGGGCTGGCTTCCGGCATGTGGAGCGAGCACTGCGCCTATAAGTACAGCAAGCCGGTGCTGAAAACTTTTTGGACCAAAAATGACCGGGTGCTGATGGGGCCGGGCGAAGGCGCCGGCGTCATCGCTATCGGTGAAGGCAAGGCGGTTGTGTTTAAGGCCGAAAGCCACAACCACCCCAGCGCAGTCGAACCTTACCAAGGCGCGGAGACCGGCGTGGGCGGTATCATCCGCGACATTTTCTCCATCGGCGCTAAGCCGGTTGCCATTCTCGATTCGCTGGCCTTTGGCTATCCGGACAACGCCCACACCAAGCAGCTGATTGATCAGGTCGTGGCCGGCATCGGCGACTACGGCAACGCGATCGGCATTCCGACCGTCGGCGGCGAGACCAAGTTTGCCCCAACATACGCGCAAAACCCACTGGTCAACGCGATGTGTGTCGGGGTGATGGACGAAAGCGCCATTCAGCGCGGTAAGGCGGCCGGTACCGGCAACAGTCTGCTATACGTCGGCGCCAAAACCGGGCGCGACGGCATCAACGGCGCCAGCTTTGCCTCGGCCGAATTTTCCACCGAGGAAGAAGCGAACCGCTCCGCCGTGCAAGTCGGCGACCCGTTCATGGAAAAGCTGCTGGTTGACGCCTGCCTCGAAGTGACCCGCGACCATCAAGAAGCATTGGTGGGCATGCAGGACATGGGCGCCGCTGGCCTGGTCTCCTCGACCGTCGAAATGGCCGACAAGGCGGGCTACGGCATGGTGCTCGACTTGGACCTGGTGCCGCAGCGCGAGCCGAACATGACGCCATTTGAGATCATGCTGTCCGAATCGCAGGAGCGCATGATGCTTTGCGTCAAGGCCGGCCGGGAGGATGAAGTCAGCGCCGTGTTCAAGAAGTACGATCTGGACGCCGTGGTCATCGGTCACGTAACAGACGACGGGCGCTACCGGCTTCTGCAGCACGGCGAAACCGTGTGCGACGTGCCCGTGAGCCTGTTGACCGACGACGCGCCGGTTTACCACCAACAAGGGTTGAAACCGCAGCGTCTTGCGCACCCAGCCCCTGATTTTGTGCCGGTGGTCACCGATCCCGGCGCCACCTTGAAGACGCTGCTGGCAGATCCCAACGTCGCCGATAAAACCAGTCTGTATCGCCGCTACGACGCGCAGGTACAAACCAACACCATCGCCGGCCCAGGCGGGGATGCCGCAGTCATTCGCGTACGCGGCACGCACCGCGCGCTGGCTTTGACCACGGACTCCAATGGGCGTTACCTGGCGCTTGACCCTGAGATTGGTGGGGCCATCACAGTTGCCGAGGCGGCACGCAATCTGGTGGTGACTGGCGCCGAGCCAATCGGCATCACCGACTGCCTGAACTATGGGGATCCGACCAAGCCGGAGCAGTTCTACAGCCTGCAGGAATCGGCCAAAGGCATTGTCGCCGCGACCAAGGCGCTCAACACGCCGGTGATTTCCGGCAACGTTTCGCTGTACAACGAAACCAACGGTGAGGCCATCGACCCGACCCCGATGATCGGCATGGTTGGGTTGATCGAGGATCTGACGACCATCACCACGCCGCGCTTCAAGGCGGCGGGTGACTTGATTTACATGCTGGGGGAGACAGGGGCCGACTTTAACGGCAGCCTGCTGCAGCAGATTGAAACCGGCACCGTGGCCGGGCGGCTGCGGCCGCTGGACCTGAAGCGGGAACAACAGCTGCAGCAGACGGTCCTGTCGGCGATTCGCCAGCACCTGGTCTCTGCCGCCCATGACATTAGCGATGGCGGCCTGGCTGTGGCGCTGACCGAAATGACGTTTCACACCGGGATCGGGGCGCAGGTCAAGGTCGCCATGCCCGCCGCGCAACTGTTCAGCGAAACGCAAAGCCGGTTCCTGGTGACGATTCCCCAGGACCAGCAGGCCGCGTTTGAGACGCTGGACGGGGCTGCGGCGACCCTGATTGGCAAGACTGGCGGCCCGCAGCTGGTCCTCGAAGCCGAGAATGGCCGCATTGAAGAGCCCATCAGCACGCTTCAGACCGTTTGGGAGGAGAGCTTACCATGCCTGCTGAAGTAAAAAGTTTGAACGAGGAGTGCGGGGTGTTCGGCGTGTGGGGTGACCCCAATGCCGTGGACATCACGCACCTGGGCCTGCACACGCTGCAGCACCGCGGCCAAGAAGGCGCGGGGATTGTCGGCCGCACGCCGGCCGGCCTGCGCCGGCACTACGGCTTTGGCCTGGTGTCTCAGGTGTTTGCCCAGCCGGCAGACCTCATTGCCCTGCGCGGCCCGGCCGCCTTAGGCCATGTGCGTTACGCCACAGCCGGCGGCGCGATTTTGGAAAACATTCAACCGCTGCTGTTTCGCTTTTCCGATGGGGCGGTCGCCTTGGCGCACAACGGCAACTTGACCAATGCGGTCAGCTTGCGCGCGGCGCTGGAGCAAAACGGCGCGATTTTCCAGTCGACCAGTGACACCGAGGTGTTGATGCACCTGCTGCGCCGCAGTCCGGAAAATACGTTTAAGGACCAGCTGATTGACGCGTTGAACCAAGTTCATGGCGGGTTCGCGTTTGCACTGCTGACCGAGCATGGGCTGTACGCGGCGTGCGACCCCAACGGGTTTCGCCCGCTGGTGGTCGGCCAGCTGCCCAGCGGCGGCTACGTCATCTGCAGTGAAACCGCGGCGCTGAATGTGGTCGGGGCCGAGTTCATCAAGGATGTGCAGCCCGGTGAGCTGATCACCGTCACGAATGCCGGCATGACCGCCGAGCAGTACACGGCCCACACGCAGCTGGCGGTGTGCTCGATGGAGTACATCTACTTTGCCCGGCCGGATTCAGAGATCCACGGCGTCAACGTACACCAGGCGCGGGTGGCCATGGGCAAGCGCCTGGCCCGCGAGCAGCCGGCCGCGGGCGATGTCGTGGTTGGGGTGCCCAACTCGGGACTTTCCGCCGCCATTGGCTACGCCCAGGAAAGCGGCATCCCGTACGAAATGGGCTTGATCAAAAGCCAGTACGTGGCGCGGACTTTTATTCAGCCGACGCAGGCGCTGCGTGAACGCAGCGTGCGCCTGAAGCTTTCGGCACTCAAGGCGGTGGTCAACGGCAAGCGGGTCGTCCTCATCGACGATTCTGTCGTGCGCGGCACCACCGCCAAGCAGATCGTCCAGCTGCTCAAGGACGCCGGGGCCAAAAGCGTGCACCTGCGGATTGCCAGCCCGCCGCTGCGTTTTCCGTGCTTTTACGGCATCGACATTCAGTCCACCAAGGAGCTCTTGGCCGCCAATTACAGTGTGGCGGCCATGCGTCAGCTCTTAGGCGTTGAAAGCCTAGGCTTTTTGTCGGTGGCAGGCTTGGAGGAAAGTGTGAATCTGCAGACCACGGCCCCCAACCGCGGCCTGTGTGTGGCGTATTTCACCGGTCAGTACCCGACGCCGCTGGATGATCACGCGGCGAATCTGAAAGATGAGCTGGCGAAGTTGACGATGAACGTCGAGGAGGTGGCCGCACGATGAGCCTGAATTACGAGCAAGCCGGCGTGAATGTTGCGGCGGGCAACGAGGCAGTGGCGCGAATCGCGCCGCTGGCCAAAGCCACTCAGGATCAAAACGTGCTGGGCGATTTAGGCGGCTTTGCGGCGGCCTACGCGCTGCCCAAGGTCAAGCACCCGGTGCTGCTGTCTGCGACCGACGGGGTGGGGACCAAGCTGCTGCTGGCGCTGGAATGCGATCAGCACGAAACCATTGGCATCGACCTGGTCGCGATGGTGGCCAATGACCCGGTGGCCACCGGCGCGACGCCGCTGTTTTTCCTGGATTACATGGCGACTGATCAGCTGATTCCCAGCCGCGTCGAGGACGTGGTGCGCGGAATCGCGTACGGCTGCCGGGAGGCCCAAATGAGCCTGATCGGCGGCGAAACGGCGGAGATGCCGGGGATGTACCCGCAAAAACACTACGACCTGGCTGGCTTTGCCGTGGGGCTGGCCGCGCGCGAGCAGCTGCTGCCGCAAGGCGTGGCGGCCGGCGATGTGCTGATTGGCCTGCCAAGCAGCGGGGTGCACTCGAACGGCTTCTCCCTGGTGCGGGCGCTGCTGGCCGAAACGAATTTCGGCATGCTGCCGCTGTCTGACGGCACGGAGATCCGCACCGCGCTCTTGACACCGACGCGGCTGTACGTGAAGCCGATGCTGACACTGTTAAAGTCGGGTCTGTTGCACGGCGCCGCGCACATCACCGGCGGCGGCTTCACCGATAATGTGCCCCGGATGCTGCCCCAAGACTTGGCCGCGCGGTTTGACCCGCAGGCCTGGCAGTGGCCAGAGATTTTCCAGCGGATTCAAACCGCTGGTGAGCTCAGCGAGGAAGAGATGCGCAAAACGTTCAATTTGGGCATCGGCATGGTGCTCGCAGTGGCGCCTGAGGACGTGGCGGCGGTGTTAGCCGCCGATCCGCACGCCAAGCGCATCGGTCAAGTGGTGCCGCGCACCCAGGCCGTCGTGGAATGGAGGCGGTCATGACGAAACAGTTGATTGTCTTTGCTTCCGGCACCGGATCGAACTTTGAGGCGCTGGCCGATCATTTCGACCGGACCAAAACGGCGACCATCGTGGCGCTGGTGTGCGATCAACCCGGCGCGCCGGTGCTGGCAAAAGCTGCCGCACGCAAGATTCCGGTGATCGCGCTGAACTACCGCGACTACCCCAGCAAGGCCGCGGCCGAGGCGACGCTGATCGCCCGCTTGCCAGCCTGCGATTTGATTGTGCTCGCCGGCTTCATGCGCATCATCGGCCCCACGCTGCTTAACGCGTACCCGAACCGCATCATCAACCTACACCCGGCCCTTTTGCCGAGTTTTCCCGGCCGCACCGGCATCGAAGACGCCTTTAATTACGGCGTCAAGGTGACCGGAGTGACCGTTCATTACGTCGACGCCGGCATCGACTCGGGCAAAATCATCGCCCAGGCGCCGGTGTTGATCAGCGAAGGCACCACGCTGCCCGCGCTGGAAACCGCAATCCATGACGTTGAGCACCAGCTGCTGCCCCAGACGATTGAGGCACTGATCAAGGAGGAGAAAATCTAGTGAAACGCGCATTGTTAAGTGTGTCCGACAAAACTGGCCTGACCGAATTTGCTGAAGGATTGATTGCCCGCGGGTTTGAACTGGTGTCCACCGGCGGCACCAAAGCCGCCTTGGAACAAGCTGGCCTGGCCGTGACCGGGGTGGAGGCCGTGACCGGGTTTCCCGAAATGCTGGACGGCCGGGTGAAGACCCTGCACCCGAAGATCCATGCCGGTATTTTGGCCAAGCGCGACGACCCGGCGCACATGGCGGCGCTGGCCGAACATGACATTCAGCCGATCGATCTGGTGTGCGTGAACCTGTACCCGTTTGCCGAAACGATTGCCAAGCCAGAAACGACCCGCGCCCAGGCCATCGAGCAAATCGACATCGGCGGCCCCAGCGCCTTGCGCGCCGCCGCCAAAAATGCGGCCAGTGTCTGGGCAGTGGCCGATCCCGCAGATTACCAGCGGGTTCTGACCGGGCTGGACGAAAACGACGCAGGACTGCGAACGCAGCTGGCGGCCAAGGTCTTCCAAATGACGGCGGCCTATGATGCGCAGATCGCCGCGTACCTGGATCCCGAGCCGTTCCCGCAGCAGTTCACCCCGACCTTTAGCAAGGTGCAGAGCCTGCGTTACGGTGAAAACAGCCATCAGCAAGCGGCCTTTTACGGCGCGCCGGACGCGCCGGCCGAATCGCTGGTCAACGCCAAGCAGCTGCATGGCAAGGAACTGTCCTTCAACAATATCCGCGATGCCGACGCCGCCTTAGCCATGGTCAATGAGTATCAGGAACCGACCGTGGTCGCCCTCAAACACATGAACCCGTGCGGCATTGGGCAGGGGGCAACGATTGAAGAAGCCTGGGACAAGGCCTATGAAGCCGACCCCATGTCCATTTTCGGGGGCATCATCGCGCTGAACCGCCCGGTCGACTTGGCCACTGCGGAGAAGATGCATGCGCTGTTTTTGGAGATCATCATGGCGCCAAGCTTTGACGACGATGCCTACGCCGTTTTGGCTAAGAAGAAAAATGTGCGGCTTTTGACCATCACCCTGGCCGGTGGCGCCTTGCCGGAGCGCGTCGAAACCGTCGCGGTCAACGGTGGGGTGCTGCGGCAAACCACCGATACGAAGATCGAAACGGCGGCCGACCTGACCGTGGTGACCAAGGTCCAGCCGACCGAAGAGCAGATCGCCTCGCTGCTTTTTGCCCAGCAGGTGGTCAAGCACGTGAAAAGTAATGCTATCGTCGTCGCCAAAAAAGGCCAGACCCTGGGCATTGGCGCCGGCCAGATGAACCGGATCGGGTCGGTGGAAATCGCACTCACGCAGGCCCAGCAGAACAAAAATTTTGCGGGGGCCGTGATGGCCTCAGACGCCTTTTTCCCGATGGACGACTGCGTGGAATACGCGGCGCAGCATGACATCAAAGCCATTATCCAACCCGGCGGCTCGATTAAGGACAAGGATTCGATCGCCATGGCCGACAAGTACGGCATTGCGATGGTGACGACCGGCGTGCGGCACTTCCGCCACTAAGGAGGCTTGTATGGTCAATGTGTTGGTGATCGGCCAAGGGGGCCGGGAAAGTGCGCTCGGGCGGGCGTTTTTGCGCTCGCCGCAGGTGGGGCAAGTGTTCGTGGCACCGGGCAATGCCGGGATGCCAATGATCGGGCTGACGCCGGTGCCCATCAACGAATCTGAAACCGCCGCGCTCATCGCCTTTGCCAAGACTCATGTGGCGCTGACCTTTGTCGGCCCGGAACAGCCGCTGGCCGGTGGGCTTGTGGACGCGTTTGAAGCGGCCGGCCTGCCGGTGTTTGGCCCGACCAAGGTACTAGCCCAGCTGGAAAGCAGCAAAACGTTTGCCAAGGCCTTCATGGCGCGGCATCACTTGCCCACGGCGCAGGCGCTGACGGTTCATTCACTGCCAGAAGCGCAAACCGCGCTGGCCAAGTTTGGTGCCCCCATTGTGATCAAGGCAGACGGGCTGGCGGCCGGCAAGGGCGTGACCGTGGCGCAAACGCTGGCCGCGGCGCAGGCGGCGGTGACCAAGCTTTACGCCGCTGACGCTCAAACTCCGGTGCTGCTGGAGGAGTACCTGCAAGGCGAAGAGGCGTCGGTTTTGGCGATGTTCAACGGGCCAAAGCGGGTGCTGTTCCCGCTGGCCCAAGACCACAAGCGGCGCTTTGACGGCGACGCTGGGCCTAACACCGGCGGCATGGGGGCGTACAGCCCAACGCCGCAGTTCAGCGCGGCGCAGCAAAAAGCCGCCGGTGACTTGGTGGGTCAAACCTTGGCCGGCATGGCGTCAGACGGGCTCAGCGGCTGTGGGGTGCTGTACGTCGGTCTGATGTTTACCGCCGCTGGGCCAAAGATTCTCGAGTACAACCTGCGCTTCGGGGATCCCGAAACCCAGGTGCTTCTGCCCCAGGTAGAAAACGATTTTTATCAGCTGACTCTGGACCTTTTGGCCGGGAAGGCCGAACCGCTCAAGTTGGACGGGCACACGTACTGCGGGGTGGTGGCGGTGGATCCGGCGTACCCGGGGGCTGGGCATCCATATCCGCTGGTGGTGCCCGATGCTGAGCAACTGAAGTACTGGGTGCCCGCCGGCGTCGCCGAAACGGCAGGTGGGCTGGTGAGCAGCGGCGGCCGTATTTTCGCGGTGATCGGCGAAGGCTCAGACTTAGCCGAGGCTCAGCGTCAGGCGTACGCGCGCATGCAGCCGCTGCAAGGCGCTTTGGCCACACGCAGTGATATTGGGGCCAAGGGCCTAGCCTAATTAAAAAGTGTGCGACCACCATATCCATGGCGATCGCACACTTTTTTTGACTTTCGCCACTATATCTTGGGGGTCGGCTGTGGTAGCATTAAAACTATGAAATGGAGTGAGCAAGATGGCCCAAACAAGATTACCCAACAATCCGAAACCCAAGGAGTGGCTCGCGTCCGACCTGTCGCTGCAGTACGTGGCCAGCTATAAGCCGTTCGTGTTTGTCGATGGTGAAGGCGTGCGGTGCAGCATTTACGTGTCCGGGTGCCGCTTTAACTGCCCGGGCTGCTACAACAAGGTCGCCCAGAATTTTCACTACGGCACGCCGTACACGCAGGAGCTGGAGGATCGCATCATCACTGACCTCAGCCAGAGTTACGTGCAGGGCCTGACGCTGCTGGGCGGCGAGCCGTTTTTGAACACGCAGGTCTGCCTGCGCCTGTGCCGGCGGGTGCGCAAGGAGTTCGGCCACACCAAGGACATCTGGAGCTGGACCGGGTACACCTGGGACGAGCTGATGCAGGAGTCCGACGACAAGCTTGAGCTGCTGAACATGCTTGACATTCTGGTCGACGGCCGCTTCCTCGAGGCCAAGAAGGACCTGACGCTGCAGTTTCGCGGCAGTTCCAACCAGCGCATCATCGATGTGCCTGCCTCGCTTGAAGCAGGTTCAGTCAAAATTTGGAAAAACTTAGTGAGGTAGCGCAAAAAGCCCGCGGGAAAAATTTTCCGCGGGCTTTTTGCTTACTTCAAATCCGGTTTGGTCAAGGTTGCGCCGCTTTCCCCATAAAAGCTGAGGTGGGGAAAATGAATCGTCACGGCTGTGCCTTTGCCAACAGTGGCGCTGATGGTCAGGTGATGGCCGAGCTTTTGGCTCAGCTGGTTGGCCAGGTACAGGCCGAGGCCGGTGGAGCGCTGGTTGGCGTTGCGGCCATTGGTGCCGGTGAAGCCTTTTTCAAAGACGCGGTGCAGCTCGTCTGACGGGATGCCGATGCCGGTGTCTTCAATGGTCAGCGTCGCCTCGGTGGGGGCGTCCGCAATGGTGGCGGTGACTTGGCCGCCTGGCGCGGTGTACTTTAAGGCGTTGGACACCAGCTGGCCCAGGATGAACCGCAGCCACTTTTCGTCGGTGACGACGGTCAAGGAGTCGCCGTTCAGGGCAAAGCTGATGCGCCGGTCGATGAAGCTGTTGCGCTGGTCGACGATCACGCCGTCGACCAGGGGCTTGAGGTCATACTCGCGGAGCAGGTAATCCTTGGAGAAGCTGTCCAGCCGCGAGTAGTACAGCACTTGCTCGACGGAAAAGTTGATCTTGTCCAGCTGCAGCGCCAGCTCGTCCAGCGGCTTTTCCGGCGCTTGACCGTCCAGGCTGTCCTGAAGCAGGCCGGCGGCGGCCAGCGGCACCTTGATCTCGTGCACCCAGGAGTCGATGAAGGCCTTTTGGTCCTGCTGGCGAGCAATCAACTCGGATTGAGCCTGGCGGTGTTCGCGCAGCACATGGTTGTACGCCTCGACGATTGCGGCGCGCTCGTGGCTGCTGCTGGCCGCCAGCGGCCAGTCCAGCGCCTCAACGCCGGCTTCAGTCCGGTCGGTGAAGGCCTTGACCCACTTTTTCGTGCGAGTGTAGTGCCACACCAGCAGGACCGCGGCGAAACCGGTGATTAGTACGGCCATGTACAAAAGCGTGTCCCACCGCACGCGCTGGCGCGGATCCAGCCACAGGCCAAAGCACAGGAGCGCCAGGCCGATAACATACCACGCGATGCCCGCCAGGTGGTCGTGCAAGTATTGTTTAAACGTCATTTATTTCACCATGTACCCTTGGCCGACCTTGGTTTGGATGTAATCCGGCAGCCCGGCGGCCTCAATTTTCTTGCGCAGCCGGTTGATGTTGACGGTCAGCGTGTTATCGTCGACAAAGCGCTCATCGGTCCACAGGTCCTTGAGTAGGCGCGAGCGGCTGATCACGCTGCCGTGCGCGCGCATCAGCAGCTGCAGCAGCTTGTACTCGTTTTTGGACAGGTTGATCTCCTCGTTGTTGACATAGGCCATGCCGGTTTTAAAATCGAGCGTCAACCCGTTCACGGTCAGAGATGACCCGCCGGCGTCCTGGTAGTTGTAGGTGCGCCGCAAAAGCGCGTTGATTTTGGCAATCAGGACCTCCATGGCGAAGGGCTTTTCCACAAAGTCGTCGGCGCCGAGGTTCATCGCCATCACCATGTCCATGTTGGTGTTGCGGCTGGAGATGAAAATCACCGGGACCTGCGAGGCGTCGCGGATCTTTTGGACCCAGTAGTAGCCGTCGCGGACGGGCAAATTGATGTCCAACAGGACCAGGTCGGGTTGCGTCGCCTGAAACTGGTCGAACACGCGGTTGAAATCAGTCACCGTGCTCGCTTGATACTCCCACTTGTTGAGCGCGGCCGCGATCAGGTCGGCAATGGTGCGGTCATCTTCCACAATCATGATTTTGAACATGTCTAGGCCTCCGTTCTTAATTGTATGGTAGCGGTTTGCGTGCGGCTGCACAAGCGCCTAACAGTATCGCAAGGTAACCAGCCGCAGTCCCCAGTTTCTGGTATCATGGACAAAAAGAGGCAGGGAGGCGAGCCCATGCGCGTGGTGGATGTCGCACATTTAACCAAAGTTTACGGCCACCGGCTGAACCGGGTGACCGCGCTGAACGACCTCAGCTTTCACATTGAAGCCGGGGAGTTTGTCGGTATCATGGGGCCAAGCGGCGCCGGTAAATCGACGCTGCTGAATATGATTGCCACCATTGACCAGCCCACCTCCGGCACGCTGACCGTCGCCGGCAAAGAGCTCACGGCCCTGCGCGACAGTGAGGCGGCGGCGTACCGGCGCAAGGACCTCGGGTTTATTTTTCAGGCGTTCAACCTGGTGCCGGATCTGACCGTGGCCGACAACATTACGCTGCCGCAGACTTTCGTGCCGCCTCTGCCGAAGGACTTAGACCAGCGCCTGATGCACTTTGCCAAACTGCTGGGGCTGGTGCCGCTGCTGAAGCGATATCCGGAGCAGCTCAGTTTGGGTCAGCGGCAGCGGGTGGCCGCGGCGCGGGCGATGATCGGCCATCCGGACTTGATCTTGGCCGATGAGCCGACCGGGAGCCTGGACTCGATGGCGGCCACCGAACTGCTTCAGTACCTGGCCAAGCTCAACTTGGAAGAGGACGTGACGATCATGATGGTGACGCATGACGCGTTCACGGCCAGTTTTTGCAATCGCATTATTTTCATTCGCGACGGGGCGTACTTCGCGGAAGTGACTCGGCGCTCCAGCCGCCAGGCCTTTTTCAACAGCATCATCGACATGGAAGCCACCATCAACGGGGGTGATCGGCGTGGGCCAATTGATCCGCACTAGTTTGCGGCGCCACCGGACGGTCAACCGGTTGTATGTGCTGATGGCCGCGGCGATGATCGCGGTCCTGTACGCGGTGCTGGCGCTGATTGAAGATGACCAGCTGCTGGCCCACGCCATTGACATGAACGATTTGACTGCCGTGGTGCCGGCGCTTTTAGTGATTGTGCTGGTCGTGATCCTGCTGTTTGCAATCGTCTTTTTGCTGTACATGAATTCGATCCTGATCGAGCGGCGCACTGCCAGTATTCGCGTGTATCGCCGGCTGGGAATGCCGGTCAGCCGCATCGGGTTTGGCCTGCTGTTGGAATCGCTGCTGCTGGGGGCGGCGGCCACCGTGCTGGGGATTGGGCTAGGCTGGGTCTTTTCCAAGTTTCTGGCCATGATGCTGCTGCGTCTGATGGGGGTGCACAAGGCAGTCGGCCTGCTGTGGGCCCCGCGCGCCGCCGTTGAGCTTGCCGTCTTGTTCCTGGTGGTTTACGCGGTGCTGGGCACCATTAACGCGATCTATGCCGGCAATGTGGAAATGACGGCTGAAAGTGCGGCCAACCGGACCAGCCGCATCCCGGCCAGCGGCTGGCGGACGTTGGTCGTCTGGGCCGGGGCCGTGGTGTTGGTGCTCAGTTACGCTGCCGCGTACAACCTGGTTCACCTGACCTACCTGATGGCCCAGCGCTACCACGGCGGCGGGGTGTGGACACTACTTGCGGTGCCGGCGCTGGGCGTGGTCAGCTTGTACGTCGTGTTCAAAGTGTCGCTGCCGGCGCTTTTTGTCTGGCTGATGAAGCGGCCGAAACTGCGGCGCAACGCCGCGGCGCTTATGACCGTCACCAACGTGCACAAGCGGCTGCTGCGCAATGTGCACTCGCTCTTTCTGACGACCCTGCTGGCCACCATCACCATCACGGTGCTGGGCAGCGGCGCGATTTTGTACCAGTTTGGCCAGCGCTCGGTGACGCGCAGTGTGGCCTTGGACATGGTGGCTTCAAGCACTGGGGTCAAGCAGGCGTTCTCCAAAGACACGGCGGCGGTGATCAAGCGCGCGGTCGTCTTGCCCACCAAGCTTGCGGCGGGGCGGCTGAGCGAGCCCAATCACGCCACCGGCGACGGGGATGAAACTATTTATAACGTGATGGCGCTCAGCGATTATACTCGGATTCGCCGCGTGCAAAAGGGCCTGCCAGCTTTGACGCTGGGCCCGCACCAGGCGGCGATGATCCTGTTTGGCCGGACCTTGTACCAGCACACTTGGCTGGGCAAGCGGCAGCACTGGGGCTTGACGCTGACCCGAACGCACCAACGCTTTGCCGTTAAAACCGTGACGGGCACTTTTCCGCTGGGCGACAGCGCCTACTTTGACCGGGCGCTGGTGATTCCGGACCGGGACTTTCGGCAGCTGCTGGCGCCGGCGGACCCGTTGACTGGGTACCTGCTGAAGCAGGGGCAATCCGGTCAGGCCGCCAAGCAGCTTAACGACGGCGTTGGTGAGGATTACGTGGGCGGCAGCGCGGCTATTTTAACCGGCAAAAAAGCACCGCGAGTCAAGGCCACTGCTGGTGCCGCGGACTTTGGTCGCCGTGCTGTTCAGTTTAAGGCGCCTTTGATGGGAGAGATGAATGTGCTGTTTGGCATGGGTCTGTTCATTGTGATCTTGCTGGGCGCCGTCTTCATCGTGGCCACTGCCAGCATCCTGATGATCAAGCAGCTGATGCTGGCCGCCGAGGACCACCAGGCGCGCACCATCCTGCGCCAACTCGGTATGCCGCAGCCGCTGGAGCAGCGCGTGGCCGCCGCCCAAACCGCTGTGATCTTCGCGCTGCCGCTGGCCTTTGGTACGCTGAACTCGGCTCTGATGATTCGCTATTTGAGCATGTTCTTGAACGACCCCGGCGTGTTTCTAGTCATCGTGATCGTCGCGGTCTACATCCTGGTGTACCTGGCCTTTGGCATCCTGACCGTCCGGCTGACGGCGCGGACTTAGGCGTCCAATGTGGCTTCTGCCTTCATCGCGTGATCGGGGTGGTAAGGATCGGCAATGGTGTAAAATGCCTGGTGGTAGCCGTAGCTTTCCTGTGCCCGTTTGGTGAAGACCATCACCGGCGCAAACAGCGGCGTATTTTTGGCGGTGAAAACCGCCAGCTTGGTTGCCCAGGCCGATAGCAGCAGGTACTCGCGCTGCGGATTATCTGTGCGCATCAACACCATGGCCTCGCAGCCGTCCAGGCGGTCCGCTTCGAGGGTCAGCGTCTGGGCCTTTTGCTCGAAGACCTTGGCCTCCTCATCGGTGAGCTTAAAGTACATCATGTAGACGTAGCCCACCTCTGGCACCGCGCCGTAGTGGGCCAAGATGGTGCCTTTAAGCGGTGCGACGAACGGGACTGCCCCGGTCAGATCCAGGGTGGCAAAGTCGCGGTCCTTTTCGGCGTCTTTGAGCAGTCGGACCGGGGTGGTGGCGCGTTTCACAATCGTTTGCATATACGTTTTGCTGCCGAGCACTAACTGCATTGTTTTTGTCATTTGATTACCCCCAATAGGTTTAGTATAGCGCTTACTTATTTGAAAGGAATGATTTCATGAAATTGACGATCCTGGGTTATTACGGCGGCTATCCCGACCACGGCGTTGGCACATCCAGTTACCTGATCGAAAGCGGCGACTACAAGCTGCTACTGGATTGCGGCTCCGGTGCGCTGCTGGCACTGGAAAAAGCCAGTGACCCCTTTGCGCTGGATGCGGTCTTACTGACCCATTATCACCATGATCATGCCGCAGATGTCGGTGTGCTGCAGTATTACTACCAGCTCCACAGCGGAGCCAAAAAAGCCGATCCGCTCCCAATCTACGGTCACACCAAAGATCCGCTGAATTTTGCGGCGCTGACCTTCGGCGACTTCACGAAGGGCATGGGGTACAGCGGGGATTCCGTGCTCGATCTGGGGCCACTGCATCTAACGTTCCTGGAGACCCAGCACCCGGTGCCGGCCTTTGCCGTGCGCATCGAGGAAAAAACCACCGGGCAGGTCTTTGTCGACACCAGTGACACCCGGGCCTTTCCGGCGCTCGCGCCATTCGCCGAGAAGGCGGATCTGCTGATGGCGGACACCAATTTTCTGGCGGGCCACCAGGCGCCGCTTTGGCACCTCACTGCTCCACAGGCCGGTGCGCTGGCCGCCCAAGCGCACGTTAAGGAACTCCTCTTGACTCACCTGCCGCAAGAAGTCTCGCTAGCGACCCTGAAGGCCCAAGCCCAGGCGGAAGGGGGGGAGATTCCGGTAGTTTTGGCCAGTGAAACGTTATTTATTGATGGGAACAAATTATTTGAGCAAAAATAACGTTTAAAATTTAATCCAGCTGATGTTCACCATGTCAACTAACATGGTTGGGAAGTAAAACGCCGACTGGCAGGCCTTTGCTTTGGGGAATGACTATTTGTTACTTATATCACAATTAGTGTGCGCGCAAATTCAGAAATTTATTTTTGAAGCTTGATTGTATTTGCACATTTGAGTTCGTTATACTTAGAGTGTCGAGAAAACGCAGTCACGCAACAAAAGAAGGAGCGAGCACTGATGGTATACTTGTACGTTTCGCCTAGCTGCACTTCATGTCGCAAAGCCCGCGCCTGGTTAATGGAAAATAACATTCCCTTCGTGGAACGAAACATATTTGCCGATCCACTGAGCATCGATGAGATCAAGCACGTGCTCAGCATGACCGAGAAAGGGACCGAGGAGATCATTTCGATGCGGTCGAATATTTTCCGGGAACTGGGCATTGACCTTGAGGCCATCTCAATCAATGAATTGGTCGCCTTGATTGCTAAGTATCCAGCCTTGATCCGCCGGCCAATCATCATGGATGATAAACGGCTGCAGGTCGGCTACAATGAAGATGATATTAGACGGTTTCTCCCGCGTTCGGTGCGGGCACTGGAGCTGCAACAAGCTCAGCTGCTGGCCGGGTTTTAACCAAAAGGCATGATTCGGGTGAATCGTGCCTTTTTGGTTTCAGCGCGCTGGGGGATCCATGTGTTGCATTCCTTACTTTTTTAGCGTAGAATGCCGTGTCAGTGAGAATCTGATATACTAAGATTCAAAGGCAAAGTGAGGTGCAGCCATCATGGAAATGGAACGACTTAACGCAAATACCATTCGCGTCCTGCTCGGCAATGACGATTTGGCCGAACGCGGGATCACAGTGCTGGACCTGCTCGGCAACCACAAGCAGATCGAAACCTTCTTCTATAGTATTCTCGATGAGGTCGACAAGGATCACAGTTTCGCCAGCGAAGGCGGTGTGACGTTTCAGGTGATGCCGAGTCAAAGCGGATTGGAGCTTTTGATCTCCCGCAATCAAGATGACGAGGACGCCGATGAAGACACCGACGACGCGCAAACCGACGATAATGGCGTGCCGGACTTCATCCGCCAACAGCTCAATGCATTAGATGATCCGGCAGCCAGCGACGAAGGCAGCTTCATCGACGGCGGCCAAGCGGACAAGACCGAGGTCGTGCTCAAGCTCCAAAGCTTTGAGGACTTTATTGCTTTGGCCCAGGAGTTGCGCTTGGAAGGGGCCACCTCAGATCTCTATTCTTACAACGATGACTACTACCTTGTGTTGACCTTCTACGCCAACAAGGCTTCGAGCAGTGAAATCGCCGATCAAACGGCGCTGGCCTTGGAGTACGGCACGAAAGTCAACTTGTCAGCCGACGTGCTGGCGGAATACGGCAAGCTTCTGATGCCGACCAGCGCGCTGGAAACCGGCCGCTACTATTTCAAAAAGTAATCTGAGGGGCGGCGCTGCGGTGCCGCTTTTTTTGTAAGGTGCGGAGGGTTCGCGTACTTAGGGGGACAGGCAGCCTAGCCAGAGGCTTTGCCGCTGGGCTTTGGCGGCGAGGCCTCTGGCGTAGCTGGCTGCTCCCCGTTGCGAACCCGGAGCCCGATTATGTCAGGTGCGGAGGCTCGACGCTTTTAGCCCGAAGCCCGATTTTGTCTCTGGCTTGACCGCAGGGGGCACGCGTGGTTCTATAAGGAAAAAGGAGCATGATCATGGCAAAAGAGTTGCGCTTTACCAGTGTTTTCGACATTATTGGCCCGGTGATGGTCGGGCCAAGCTCCTCGCACACCGCCGGCGCCGCGCGCATCGGCAAGGTGGTGCGGGAGATTTTTGGCGAGGAGCCGACGCGGGTGGACATTTACCTGTACGAGTCCTTCGCTAAGACTTATCGCGGCCACGGCACCGATGTTGCGCTGGTCGGGGGACTTTTGGGCATGGCGCCAGACGACGCGCGCCTTGCGGATTCGCTGAAGATCGCGCACGAGCGGGGAATCAAGGTCACCTTCGTGCCGAAAAGCGACAAGGTCGATCACCCGAACACGGCGAAGATCGCACTGCAAAAAGGCGCTCGGTCAATGACTGTGACTGGGGTGTCAATTGGCGGCGGCAACATTCAGATTTCTGAGATCAACGGCTTCAAGCTGTCGCTGAGCATGGGCACGCCAACGTTCATCACCGTGCACCAAGATGTGCCAGGGATGATTGCGCGCGCGACTGACTTGCTGAGTGAAAATAACGTCAATATCGGCACCATGACCGTCACGCGCGAGGCCAAAGGCGAAAAGGCCATCATGATCATGGAAGTGGACGAGCGGCGGCCCGACTTGGTCGAGAAGCTCAAGGCCATGCCGAACGTCGATAACGCTGCGTATTTCGAGTAGGAGGACGCCATGTTTTACTCAATTAGAGAACTTGTTGAACAGGCCCAAGACTACCAGAGTGTCGCGGCCCTGATGGTGGCCACCGAGGCCGAAAACACCGGTCGCAGCGAGTCAGCGATCCGCTCGCTGATGGCGCGTAACCTTGACGTCATGGCGGAATCGATCACCAAGGGGATCGCCGGCGTCAAATCGGTGACCGGTCTGACCGGTGGGGATGCCAAGCGGCTGGACCAGTACCTCGGCGGTGGCACCAGCTACCTCGGGCCGATTGCCCTGGCCGCAGTGCGCAATGCCGTTGCCGTCAACGAGGTCAACGCCCAAATGGGGTTGATCTGCGCCACTCCGACCGCCGGCAGTGCCGGTGTGGTGGCCGGCACGCTGATGGCCGTCCGCGAGCCGTTTCACCTGACCCGCGAGCAGCAGGTCGACTACCTGTTCACGGCCGGCGCTTTCGGCCTGGTGATCGCCAATAATGCGGAGATCGCTGGCGCGGAAGGCGGCTGTCAGGCGGAAGTTGGCAGCGCCTCTGCCATGGCGGCCGCCGCGCTGGTCCAGGCCCGCGGCGGCGACGCCGAGATGGCGGCTCAGGCCGCGGCCATTTCGATTGCCAACTTGATGGGGCTGGTGTGCGATCCGGTCGCCGGGCTGGTTGAGGTCCCGTGCGTTAAGCGCAACGCAATGGGGGCGGCCCAGGCGTTAACCTCGGCTGACATGGCGCTCGCGGGGATGAAGTCCGTGATCCCGCCGGACGAGGTGATCGCGGCAATGGACGCCGTGGGCAAGCAAATGCCCAGTGCCTTCCGCGAAACGGCAGAAGGCGGATTGGCGGCCACGCCAACAGGCCGGCGAATCCAGCGCCGAATTTTTGGCGATTGATCGACAGCAAAATGGGTAAGACCGCTGCTTAAGGTCTTACCCATTTTTGCGCGCACCTATAGTGTTTTCAGCTGCCCACGGAACTCGGGGAGGCTGGTGTAGCCCTTTTTGGCCATCTCAGCTTCAAGCTCACTGGCCAGCCGCGTAAAGGCGCCCAGGCCCTCGGTGGCCAAAATGCTGCCTAGAGAGACCAAGTTTGCGCCGCAGAGGATCAGCTCGTAGGCGTCGCGGCCCGTGGTCACGCCGCCGGTGCCAATGATGCTAATGTCGCCGCGCAGGCGCTGGCGGAAGGCGCGCACGTTGGCCAACGCGATGGGCTTGGCGTACTGACCGCCGATGCCGCCAAACCCGCCCTTGGGCTTGATTGCCGCAGTGTCTGTGGCCGGGTCGATCCAAAGCCCGTTGCCCAGGCTGTTGATCGAGTTGATGAAGGTCAAGGGGTACCGGTTGAGGATGGCCGCGACCTGGTCGAATTGGGCCAGGTCAAAATACGGCGGCAACTTGACCCCGGCGGGTTTTTTGAAGACTTTGAAAATGGCGGCGAGGATGGTCTCAGTGGCGGCAAAATCATACGCGATCTGGGGCTTGCCGGGGACATTCGGGCAGCTGAGGTTGAACTCGGTCAGACCGGTGAAGCCCGAATCCTGGATCTTTTGCGCGAGGAGGGGAAAGTCATCCGGCTTCATGCCGGCGACCGAGAGAAAAATTGGCCGGCCCGGGTGCTTTTCCTGAAACCGCTCGGCGTAAGCAATATAGTAGTCAATCCCAAGGTTCGGCAGGCCCATCGAGTTGATCGTCCCCAGTGCCAGCTGGGCAAAGCGGGGCTCCGGGTTGCCTTTGCGCGCTTCCAGCGTCCCGGTCTTGGTCACCAGGGTGCCAGCCGGACTTGCCGCGAGTTGGTCGAGCTCGGCTTCGGTTTGACAGTGCACGCCGCTTGCGTTCATGAACACATTTTGAAACGTGTAGTCGCCTAAGGTGGTGGTTAAACTAGCCAACGTGATCACTCCTTTGAATCCAGTGTCGTGTCATCCTGCCTATTTAACCATATTTGCGGCTGCTTGCCTATGCACCAAAAAGGAAGCCAAAATTGGCTAGTCGCGTGTCATAAAGCAACGCCCCTGCACCGCGATTTTAAAACCAATCGTGGTCCAGGGGCGTTTTAAACTTCGGGCTAAAACCGCTTGATGTCTCAGCCTCATAGAACTGAATTTAACGCTACACTGGCCACTGCCAGCCCGGCTGCAACCAGGCACACCCGCCGCGGCAGGCGCGGGTCGCGGCCGCGCATCATGACGATCAGCCATGCGAGCAGGCTGACCACAAACACCGCGGTGCTGAGCAGAAAAACCCAGGCCAGCGCAATCCCGACTGGGTTTGCGGACGGTGCAGCGCTCATGTGGTTGGGTCCTTTTGGTGGTAAGTTGTCAGGTGTGCAAGCTGGCCGCCCATGCGCCGAATCTCGTCCGGCGGGGCCTGCGGCAGGGTGAAGTGCATTTCCATTTTGTGGGGATCAAAGTCCTCCGTGGCCGATACGAGCGAATAGAATACGTTAGGGTCGGGCTCGTCGTCTGGCAGCGAGGTCAGTGTGTAAGCCGACAAAGGCGCAGACTTTTTTGGCAGCCCGAGCAAAAAATTGGCCAGTACGCGGTAGGCATAGTAGACGGTTTCCTGATAGGTGGTGCCCTTAGCCGTCAGTTCGGGCATGTTCACAAACTGAATCAAATAACCGTCAGGCGTTTTCTCGTTGCGGGCCGCAAAGAAGTAGCGGCGGGTCGCCTTGGCCATAACATCGCATCCTCTCAAATTCTTCGCTATTATTATAACACGGTTAAAAATTGTCGCAATAATATATGGATTTTCTCATCTTATTATTCTCCCGTCAGCCGCCGGCAGAAAAATCGCTTGGGCCGCTTGCAAACCGCCCCCCTGCCCGTTATAATAATGCTTGTTGTTGCGGTTGTAGTTTAGTGGTAAAACTTCAGCTTCCCAAGCTGACGTCGCGAGTTCGATTCTCGTCAACCGCTTGATTCTGGTGCCAGTGGTGCCAGTTTTTTATTGGGTGAAGAAGCCGAAAAAGGCAACCGGTCGTGTTCAGTGAAGCTGCGGGAGGTGCGAGCAGCTCACGGCCTTGCCGGCGCGCGGCGGAGCCTGAAGTGAATAATGAGTGGACATGACGTCAACTAGAGTGGTACCGCGGGGAAACTCGTCTCTTTCAAGTAAACATTTGAAGGAGACGAGTTTTTTCTCGCAGAAAGGAACGTGCACAGATGGAGTTCAAACAAGAAGTGATCAAGGCACTGGCTGCCGCAATCGGCAGCACGCTGGACGAGGCGACCATCGCGAAGCTGGTCGAAACGCCGAAGGATGATAAGATGGGCGATTATGCCTTTCCCACGTTCGCTTTGGCCAAGGTGTTCCACCAGGCGCCGCCGCTGATTGCCAAGGACCTGGCCGAAAAAATTGACGCGACCCCGTTTGAAAAGGTCGAAGTCAAGGGCGCTTACATCAACTTTTTCCTGGACAAGGTCAGCTTTGCCAACACGGTGCTGACGACGATCGCCCAGGACCCGGCGCATTACGGCGACCAGCAAATCGGCACCGGCAACGTGCCGATCGACATGTCCAGCCCGAACATCGCCAAGCCGATGAGCATGGGCCATCTGCGCTCGACCGTGATCGGCAACGCCCTGGCCAATATTTTGACCAAAACCGGGTACACGCCGATCAAGATTAATCACTTAGGCGACTGGGGCACCCAGTTCGGCAAGCTGATCGTGGCTTACCGCAAGTGGGGCTCTGAGGCAGACGTCAAGCGTGACCCGATCCACTACCTGGTGAAGTATTACGTCCAGTTCCATGAAGAGGCGGAAACGCAGCCCGAGCTGGACGAAGAGGCCCGCGCGGTCTTCAAGCAGCTGGAGGACGGCGATCCCGAGGTACACCAGCTCTGGTCCTGGTTCCGTGAGGAGTCGCTGAAGGAATTCCAGCGCATCTACAAGGAGCTCGGCATCGAGTTCGATTCTTACAAGGGCGAGGCCTTTTACAATGACAAGATGGACGCTGTGACCGACGCGCTCGAGCAAAAAGGGCTGCTCAAGGAAAGCCAAGGCGCGGAAATCGTCGACCTCAGCAAGTACGACCTGAACCCGGCTTTGATCCGCAAGTCCGACGGCGCGACGCTTTACATGACCCGTGACCTCGCCGCGGCCATCTACCGCCACGACCAGTACCTTTTTGTTCAAAGCCTGTACGTGGTCGGCAACGAGCAGCGGGAGCACTTCCAGCAGCTCAAGGCCGTCCTCAAGGAAATGGGCAACGACTGGGCGGATAACATTCACCACATTCCGTTCGGTCTGATCACCGCCAACGGCAAGAAGCTTTCGACGCGCAAGGGCAACATCATCTTGCTGGAAAAGGTGCTCAAGGACGCGGTGGCTCTGGCCAAGCAGCAGATCGCCGAAAAGCACCCGGACCTGGCAAATGCCGACCAAGTGGCGCACGAAGTCGGCGTCGGCGCCGTGGTCTTCCATGACCTGAAAAACGAGCGCCTCGACAATTTCGATTTCAACTTGGAAGAAGTCGTGCGCTTTGAAGGCGAGACCGGGCCGTACGTTCAGTACACCAACGCCCGCGCCAACAGCATTTTGAAGAAAACCGACCAACAGCCGGTCGCGGAAGTTGCGTTGACTGACGCCGCGGCCTGGCCGGTGCTCAAGGCCTTGGCGGACTACCCAGACGTGATCGCCCGCGCGCTGCGTGAGTACGAGCCGTCGGTCATCGCCAAGTACGCGCTGCGCCTGGCCAAGGCGTTTAACCAGTACTATGCCAACGTCAAGGTCCTGGTCGACGACGCCGAGCTGCCGGCCCGCCTGGCGATGGTCAAGGCCGTATCGACGGTGCTGACCGACGCGCTCCACACGCTCGGGGTCGGTGCGCCGGCCGAAATGTAGGAGGCCGCTATGAACAAATCTGAACGTCAGGCCGCTTTGGCCAAAATCATCAATTCGCAAGTGATCACCACGCAAGACGAGCTGCTGGAAGCCCTTAAGGCCGCCGGCATCGAGGCCACGCAGGCCACCATTTCCCGCGATATTCGCGAGATGCAGGTGGTCAAGGCGCAGGACGCCAGCGGCCAGCTGCGCTACACGATTTTCCGCGGTGATTCTCAGTCTCAGCTCGAGCGCCTCAGCAATTCGGTGCGCGAAGTGGGCCTATCCATCACCCGCGTGCAGTTTTTGAACGTGATCAAGACGCTGCCGAGCAACGGCAACCTGATGGCCGCCATTATCGACGATATCGGCTTTGCCCAGGTCGTCGGCACCTTGGCCGGCCACGACACCATCGTCGTGATCAGTCCCGACGAAGCCAGCGCCAAGTGGTTCAACGCCCAGTACCAAAAGGCGTTCATCGCCTAGACCAAAAGCGGTCTGCCAAGTCAATCGGCAGACCGTTTTTGCGTTGGTTAAAATGGTGCCGGCGAAGTTGTGGTCAGATTCTCGCTAGTCAGCGGTTTGATCAAGGTCAAGCTGCTGGCGTGCAGCATGAGGCGCGGGGCCGCGCGCCCGCCATACAAGGGGTCGCCGATGATCGGGTAGCCGAGGTGGGCCAGGTGAACGCGCAGCTGGTGGGTGCGGCCGGTTTCAAGCGTCAGCGCCAGGCGGGCGACGTCGCCATGTTTCGCGACGACCCGGAAATGCGTGACCGCCCGCAGGCCATCACAGCGCACGCGGCGTTTGCGCTTGTCTTCAGGGTCTGCGCCAATCGGCGCGTCAATGGTGCCAGACTGTGGCAGCCCGGGCGGCACCAGCGCCGTGTAAGTGCGCGCCGCGGTTTTGGCCGCGAGCTGCCGGTTGATGATGCCCTGGCTGATGGGGTCCTTGGCGATGATGGTCAGCCCTGAGGTCAGCATGTCGAGGCGGTGGGTGATGTACACCGGCCGTGGCGCCAGGTAGCCGGCCGCGGCGTTCATTAGCGTGCCCTCTTCGTCCGGCCGGTTGGGGTGCGGCTTTTGACCGGCGGGCTTGTTGACAATCAGCAGCTGGTTGTCCTCGTAGACGACGGCCAGCGGCAGCTGCTGCGGCCGGTAGTAGTCGGTGCCAGGCGCCGAAAAATTCAGCGTGACGCTGGCACCGGCCTCGACCGGCTGATTGAAGGTGCGGTACTGGCCGTTGATGAGGACCCCTTGCGTGCGCCTGAGCACGGCGATCCAGGCCTTGGGCACCTGCCAGGCGTGAAGCAAGGCGCGCACGCTGGCCGCTTCAGGGGCTTTGGCGTGAAGTTGAAACTGCGGCATGACAGGCTCCTTTCTGTAATTTGCGTAAAATCCGGCGCAAGGCCGAATCCGCGCTTTTTTCCGTATGCTAAACTAGTCACATGTTAGGAAAGGGGGACCACCAGTTGAAAGCATTCTGGGCTGCCGTGCAGCCGTACCTGGCCAAAGCCGGGCATGGCATCGCATGGTTCTTCCGCCGGTTTCAAGTGATCCGGTGGCTGATTCTCATTTTCCTGACGCTGACCCTAGCGCTGTCCACCTGGTTCACCTACAAGGCGAAAACCGCGGACGTGCAGGACATCAAGAGCAGTCTGCAGACGAAAACCACGCTGTACGACGAGGATGACCGCGAGGCCGGCAAGCTTTACGGCCAAAAAGGGACGTATGTGGACCTGGCCCAGATTTCGCCGAACATTCAAAATGCGGTGATTTCCACCGAGGACCGCAGCTTTTACACCAACCCGGGCTTTGACATCAAAGGCATCGCCCGCGCGCTGATCGGGCTGGTCATTCACCACGGCCAGATCACCGGCGGCGGCAGTACCATCACGCAGCAGCTGGCCAAAAACACGCTGCTGTCCCAGAAGCAGACGTTCCTGCGCAAGGGCCAGGAGATCTTCCTGGCCGTGCAGCTGACTCGAGTTTACTCTAAAAATGACATTCTGACGATGTACCTGAACAACGCGTACTTTGGCAACGGGGTGTGGGGCGTCGAGGACGCATCGCAGCGCTACTTTGGCAAGCACGCCAGCCAGCTGACTGCCGGCGAAGGCGCGACGCTGGCCGCGATGCTGCGCAGCCCCAGCTTTTATAACCCAATCGATCACATGGACAACGCGATCGCCCGGCGCAACTTGGTGCTGAGCCTTGAGCAGGACAACGGCAAACTGACTGCCGCACAGGTCCAAGCGGCCAAGGCCACCACGCTCACGTTGAAGGACACCTACACCGCCGACAATCAGCAGAAGTATCCCTACTTCTTCGATTCGGTGATCGAAGAGGCGTACAAGCAGGACGGCATCTCGCAAGACGACATCGTCAACAAGGGCTACCGCATTTACACGACACTGAACCCAACTTATCAAAATCGGATGCAAGAAGCCTTTGACAACCAGTACGTCTTTCCGCAAGCCGCCGCGGATGGCACCAAGCCCCAGGCGGCCTCGGTGGCCGTCGACCCGAAAACCGGCGGCGTGCTCGCCGTGGTGGGCTCACGCGGCCCGCATGTGTACTTGGGGTTCAACTACGCCACGCAGCTTCAGCGCCAACCAGGGTCTTTGCTCAAGCCGCTGATGGCGTACACGCCGGCGCTTGAAAACGGCTATTCCTATGACAGCGACCTGACTGACAAGCAGATCAGCTATGGCAAGGACCATTACACGCCGACCAATGACACCGGCACTTACGCCGGGACCCTGCCCATGTACAAGGCGCTGGCCGATTCGACCAACGCGCCGGCCGTGTGGCTGCTGAACCAGATCGGCATGAGTAAGGGCGTCGCGAGCCTGAGCCGCTTTGGCATTACGCTGCCGAAAAAGGATCAAGACCAGCTGGCATCTGTGTTGGGCGGCGTCTCCACCGGCTTTTCGCCGCTGACCTTCGCCCGCGCTTACTCGGCCTTTGCCAGCGGCGGCAGCCTGCCGCAGACCCACTTTATCCGTAAAATTGTCGACGCCACCGGCAAAACCGTGGTCAACAACGAGCCGTCCAGCAAGCGCATCATGAAGCAATCCGTGGCCACGGAAATGACGAGCATGATGATCGGCGTTTACAACGAAGGCACCGGCCGCGCTGCCAAGCCTTACGGCTACACGATCGCCGGCAAAACCGGCACCGTGGAAACGCCGAAAGACTGGGGCAACGGCCTGGGTGCCAAGGACTCCTGGGTGGTCGGCTACACGCCGGACATTGTGGTCGCGACCTGGTCCGGGTTTGCCAACACCGACGCGACGCATTACTTGCAGCCTGGTCAGGGGGCACTGAACTTGTACCGTCAGGAAATGACGAATATCCTGCCGGCCACGCCGCAAACCAAGTTCAACACCACCGACGCCAGTGCCCGCGCGACTCTGCAGACGCCGAACGCCGAAAACGGCGGCGCGGATATGTGGTCCAACATTCAAAGCGGCATTCAAAATGGGGTCGACTCGGCCAAGAATACCGTGTCGGAGTGGTACAATACCATCAAAGGACTTTTGGGTAACTAATCTAAATAAATGAGGTGCCTCATGGCAAACGTATACGATAGTGCAAATCAGCTCGCCGAAGATCTTAAGCTCAGTCAGCAGTTCCAGGACCTGAAAAAGAGCTACGACATGCTTAAGCTCGACCCGATGGGTTACGCCCTGTTCCAGCAGTTCCAGACCCTGCAGATGTCGCTGCAGCAAAAGCAGATGGCTGGCCAAGAAGTCACTGAGCATGACGTTCAGCCGCTTCAGGATCTGTCGTCGAAGATGCAAAACATCGACGCGATCAAGGACCTGATGGCCAAGGAGCAGGCGATGTCGACGGTCATGGATGACCTGAACCGGATCATCTCCGCGCCGATCGCCGAACTTTACCAAGACAGCACCAGCCAGTCGGGCGATCAGCCGGCCGCTAAGTAAGGCTTAAAGCACGCCGCGCGTTCGGCGTGCTTTTCGTTTGCCGCGCTGAGCGGTAAAATGAGGCGACGGGGTTGCATAGAAAAGGTGAAAATATGGCAAAGCAAATTTTTGATTACGAAAACGGTCAGGACATGAAACTGCCCGTGCTGGTGAAGGGCGCTGAGGTCCGGATCGCGAAGAACGGCAAAAAGTTCATCGCGTTCACGTTCCAGGATCCATCTGGCCACATCACGGCCAAGTTCTGGGATGCTTCCGAAGACGACATTGCCCAGTACCAGCCCGGTGTGGTCGTGCTGCTGTCAGGTAAGCGGGAGCTTTACCAGGGCAAGCCGCAGATCAAACTGTACTCGCTGCGCCTGGCGACGCAGGAAGAGGGCAATGACCCGGAAAACTACGTCGAGCACGCCCCGGAGTCCAAAGATGACATGGGGCAGGAACTCAACGACTTTATTTTCCAGATCACCAACGCCAACTGGAACCGCATCGTGCGTCGACTGTTGGCCGACCACAAGCAGGAATTTCTGACGTATCCCGCAGCCAAGTCCAACCACCACGCCTTTGCCGGCGGCCTGGCGTTTCACACGCTGAGTATCCTGCGCCTGGCCAAAAGCGTGGCCAACCAGTACCCGGCGGTCAACAAGTCACTGCTTTATGCCGGCGCGATTCTGCACGACCTAGGCAAAACCATGGAGCTGTCCTCGGCGGTTTCGACTGACTACACCATGGAAGGCAACATGATTGGCCACATCGTCTTGGTCGATGAGGAAATCGTGCGGGTGGCTAATGAGCTCAAAATCGACATTCACCAGGAAGACATGATCATGTTGCGGCACACGGTGCTGGCGCATCATGGCTTGCTGGAGTATGGCTCACCGGTGCGTCCGGAGCTGCTTGAGGCGCAGATCTTGCACGACCTGGACGAGCTGGACGCCGAGATCAACATGCTGACCACGGCTTACCAGCACGTCGATCCCGGAACCTTCACCGAGCGGCTTTTTGGCATGGATAACCGCCGCTTCTACCGCCCGACCAATGGGCAGACCTATCCGGATCCGAAATAGCAATGTGTGCCGCCTGTAAAAAGGCGGTTTTTTAGTGCGGCCGATCGCCAAGAAAACGCTATACTGAAGTTGCACTGAAGTAAGGAGGGTCTTTATGGCAAAGGCATGGTGGAAAGAAGCAGTTGTGTACCAGGTTTATCCGCGCTCGTTTCAGGATAGTAACGGTGATGGGATCGGCGATCTGCGGGGCATTCGCGACCGGTTGGACTACATCAAGCAGCTCGGGGCGACCGTCATTTGGCTCAATCCGATCTACGCCAGCCCCAACGATGACAACGGCTATGACATCAGCGATTATCAGGCGATCCAGCCCGACTTTGGGACCATGGCCGAATTTGACCAGCTGCTTGAAGCCGCGCACGCCCGCGGGCTGAAGATCGTGATGGATCTGGTGGTCAACCACACCAGCGACGAGCACCACTGGTTTATCGAAAGCCGCAAGAGCAAAGATAACCCATACAGTGATTATTACCTGTGGGCCGACCCCGTCGACGGCCACGCGCCGAACGACTGGGAGTCCAGCTTTTCGGGCTCGGCTTGGCAGTATGCGCCTGAACGGCAGCAGTACTATCTCCACCTGTTTTCCAAAAAGCAGCCCGACCTGAACTGGCGCGAGCCCGCGGTGCGCCATTCCGTGTACGACTTGATGCGCTTTTGGCTGGACAAGGGGATCGACGGGTTCCGGATGGATGTGATCAATTTTATCGGCAAACCCAAGACCTTTGACAATGACGCACCTTCGCCAATCAACCTGCCGCAGGTGCAGGACTACCTCAAGGAAATGAACCGCGAAGTCCTCATCCACTACGACGTCATGACCGTGGGCGAAATGCCCGGCACCACGCCGGCGCTGGCTCGCGAGTACACCGGGTTTGACACGCACGAGCTGAACATGATCTTCCAGTTCCAGCACACCGGGGTCGACCTGGATCAAAAGTTCGGCAAGTGGGTGCACCATCCGTTTAAGCTGACGACCCTCAAAAAAATCATGGACCGCTGGCAGGTCGGACTGGACGGTAAGGCTTGGAATTCTCTGTACTGGAACAACCACGATCAGCCGCGCGTGGTCTCACGCTTTGGCAACGACAGTCCGGAGTTTCGTGAGCGCTCGGCGAAAATGCTCGGGGCGGTGCTCCATTACCAGCAGGGCACGCCGTACATTTATCAAGGCGAGGAGCTGGGGATGACCAACAACGCCGGCTTCACCAAGCTCAGCGACTACCGCGACATCGAAAGCCTGAACGGCTACCGCGAATGGGTCGATGAGAAAGGTGAGCTGACGCCTGAGCAAATGTTGGCCGGGCTGCAGGTTGCCTCGCGCGACAACGCCCGCACGCCGATGCAGTGGGGGACCAAGCCCAACGCGGGCTTTTGTCCGGCTGGGGTGACGCCGTGGATCATGGTCAATCCCAACTACGTGACCATCAATGCCGATCAGGAAGTCCGCGACCAAAACTCGGTGTTCAACTTCTACCGGCAGATGAACCTGCTGCGCGCTGCCAATCCGATCATCACGTATGGCGACTTCACGCCACTGGCAGAGGATGACGAGGAGGTCTGGGCCTACCAGCGCCACTATGAGGGCCAGACGCTGACCCTGGTGGCCAACTGGACGGCCCGCGACCTGAAGCGGGCTTGCGCGACCACAGCCGGCGAGCTGCTGCAAAGCAACTACCCGGATGACCTCGGCGAGACGCTGCGGCCGTACGAAGTGAAAGTTTACCTGCAGTGATCCGTGTCGAAAAGCCGCGTCATCAACCTTTAGTTGATGGCGCGGCTTTTTTGGCAAAAAAAAACCTCTCCAGAAGAGAGGTAGTGGTGCGAGATTACTTGGCTGAGCTGCTGGAGCCTAGGTAGACGGAAAGCACGTCCTTCAGGTCGTTATCCTTGATGGACACATCCGCCTTGGTCAGCACTTTTTTGATGATGCCGCTCATGATGGTGTTGTTGCTTTCCCAGCTGGTGTAAAGCTGGTCGCTCAATTCTTTCTTGTGATCGCTCATCTTGCCCTTAGCCGGGATCTTGATGGCGCGAATGATGTGGTAGCCGTAGCTGGTCTTGACCGGCGTCGTCGTAAAGTCGCCGGCTTTCTTCAGCTTAAACGCGGCCGCTTTGAAGGTCGAGTCCAGGCTCGTGTCGGTGTTGTCAAACGCTGGCAGTTTGCCGGCGTCTGAAGCCGTCGCGGTATCAGTCGAGTACTTCTTGGCCAGCGTCTTGAAGTTGGCCGCGGAGTTGTCCTTTTGGAGTGCGGCAACGACTTCTTTGGCCGTGTCTTCCTTGGCGACCAGAATGTGCTGAACCGTGATCTTTGGTTCGTACTTCTTCCACTGGTTATTCAGCTGCTTTTGCGTTGGCTTCTTCAGGTCTTTCAGTGCGGCCTCGGAAAGCAAGGAGGTCTTGATTTGTTGCTTGAAGGACTTGGTGGTCAGATTGCTTTGCGCCAAGGCGCTAGTGAAGTCCTGACCGGCATCGGTGTAGGACTTCTTCACCTTGTTGTATTGCTTGGTGACCTGCTTGTCGGTCGCGGCCTTCGGGTACTGCTGCTCCAAGGCCTTGGTGACGATCATGTTCCGCAGGGTGTCTTCGCCGCCGCTGCTGGAGGTCTTCATCTCGTTGTAGTATTCCTCTTTGGTGATCTTTGCGCCCTTCATGTTCGCGACGGTGGCGTTGTCGCTAGAGCAACCCGCCAAAGTCAGGGCAAGCAAGACGCCGGCAAATCCGGCGATCCATTTCTTCATAGATAAACAGCCCACTTTCAATGTGATTTGATTTACAGCACGGGGTCTAATATACCACAGACCAGGCGGCGATGGGGGACCTTCACAGAAGCTTCAAACTCTTCGGCTATTCTGCCGCGTTGTCTGAGTCCTTGGCTGAAGGCTCGTTTGCGCCGTCAGCGGTCGGGGTCCCAGCGTCTGCAGCCTTCGCGTCGCCGTTTTTGGCGTCGCGGTTGATGTCATCGATCGTGCTGGCAATCTGGTCGAGCTGGGTCTGCAGCGCGTTGCTGTGGGCCTCGGTTTGGAACTGAAAATCGTTGACCTCATCGGTGATGTCCTTGACGGTCGGCTGCAGGGTTTCCTTAATTTCCTTTTGCAAGTCGGTCAGGGCACTGCCGAGCCGCTTGACGGCGTGCTGCATATCCTGCGTGGCGCCGGTAACGTCCTTGGAGTAATTGGCGAAGCCTTCGATGCGCTCAGGGCCGCTTTTTTTCGTGGTCAGCAGGACGTAGCAGGTGCCAACCAGGGCACCGAGCAGAAAACCAGTTTTAAATTTAGGCATTAGTCTTGGACCTCCTGGCGAATTTTTTGGGCGATGGCTTGAAGCTGGTCGTTATTGTAGGCGTCAGTGTGATCGCCGAAGTGAATCGAAAAGTCGTCTTCCTTTGAGTAGCGCGGCACCAGGTGAATGTGCGAGTGGAAAACGCTTTGGTAGGCCACTTCACCGTTGTTATTCAAGATGTTGATGCCCGCGATGCGCGGGTCGGAGGCTTTGATGGCGCGCGCCAGCTTTGGCACCCGTGAAAAAACCGCCTCGGCCAGCGCCTCGTCGTAGGCAAAAATGTCCTTGACGTGTTTTTTCGGCACCAGCAAGGTGTGGCCCGCAGTGGCCTGTGAAATGTCCAGGAACGCCAGGACCTGGTCGTCCTCGTAGACTTTCACACTGGGGATCTGACCGGCGACGATTTTACAAAAAATGCAGTTTTCATCCATGTTCTTTTCCCTCTTTCATCAACGTTTAATCTGCTTCCATGCTATCATATAACTATTAGTCTGAGTACAAAGAAAGAAGGCTGGGCATGACGCTGACGCTAGAACACGTCACCGGCGGGTATGGCAACCTGCAGGTGCTCAAGGATTTGAATTTAACGGTGGAAGACGGGACCATTGTCGGGCTGATCGGCTTGAACGGGGCCGGCAAGTCGACCACGATTAAGCACATCATCGGGCTGCTCACCCCGCAAAAGGGCCAGATCACCATTGACGGCAAGACCCTGGCCGAAGACCCGGACGGCTACCGCCAGGCGATCGCCTATGTGCCGGAGACGCCGGTGCTGTACTCGGAGCTGACGCTGCGCGAGCACCTGGAGCTGACCATGATGGCGTACTCGCTGGATAAGGACGAGGCGTGGGCGCGGGCCAAGGACATGCTCAAGAAGTTCCGGCTGGACAACAAGCTGGACTGGTTCCCCGCGAAGTTTTCCAAGGGGATGAAGCAGAAGGTGATGATCGTCGCCGCCTTCATGACGAACGCCAAGCTGTACATCATCGACGAACCATTCACCGGCCTGGACCCCTTGGCGGTGCATGACCTGCTCGATTTGGTGCAGGCCAAAAAGGCCGCCGGGGCGTCGGTTTTGATGTCCACCCACATTCTGGCCACGGCCCAGCAGTACGCGGATCAGTTCGTGCTGCTGCGAAGCGGGCAGGTCCGCGCAACCGGCGACATGGCGCACCTGCGCGAGGACTTCCAGCTCGCAGCCGACGCCAGTCTGGATGCCATTTACATGGCCATGACGGAGGAGCACTGATGCGAAAGCTTTGGCAAACCCGCTTAAGGCGGCATCAAAAAACGCAATTCAAGTATTTGCGGCTCGTCTTCAACGATCATTTTGTCCTGATCCTGTTGATCCTGTTCGGCGCGCTGCTTTACGGCTACAGCCAGTGGGTACGGCAGCTGATGCCAAGCTGTTGGCTGCGGCCGGCCCTGGCGCTGGTCCTGACCGCGCTGCTCAGCTTTGGTCGCTTGGCCAGCTTGAGCGAGCCCGCGGACGCCACGTTCCTGCTGCCGCAAACCAGCGCGTTTGCGCAGTACTTGTTCAAAGCGCGGCGGTATTCCTTGATGCTGCCAAGCGCCGTGCTGGCGCTGGGGGCGGCGGCCAGTGTGCCGCTACTGCTGGTGTTGAACATCGATCCGCTCAGCGGCGGCATCACCTTAGGGGCGCTGCTGCTGATCTTCAAAGACCTGGACCTGTGGCTGCAGCTGATCGAGCATTACGGGGTGCAGCGGCCGGCGTGGGTCAGCCGCTTTCCGCTGTTCGTCGCCGCGTTTGCCGCGCTGACTTTGGGGCTGTTCCTGCACCCGGCCTATGGGATGATTATTGCCCTGGCTTTGGACTTGATCTTTCGCTGGGTCGTTTTGGCTGGGCACTTTCAGCCGGCGACGCTGGACTGGCTGAGCCTGAACGCCAGCGAGGCCAAACGGATGGATCGCCTGTACCGCTTTTACAACCTGTTCACTGATGTGCCGGGGCTGAATTCCGGCGTGCACCGCCGCAAGTGGCTGGACATTTTTCTGCCGCTGGTGCGCAAGACGCCGGCGCACACCTGGGCTTACCTTTACCTGCGCGGCTTTTTGCGCCAGACGACGTACCTGGGCCTGTGGGTGCGGCTGGTGATCGTCGGCGCGGTGGTGCTGGCGCTGATCCAGGTCTGGTGGCTGGCGGCGCTGGTAGCTGGCCTGCTGGTGTACCTGGTGGGGTTCCAGCTGCTGCCGCTCGCGTTTGCGTACTCGGAAATGGTGATGGCGCGGCTTTACCCCGTGCCCGCCAGCCAGCAGCGCGCGGCGTTTCAGCACTTGACCGCTGTGCTGCTGGTGGTGTTCGCACTGGTCCTGACGGCCGGCCCGCTTGCGCTCGGCCACTGGGTGGTCGCGTTATGGGCCGGCGCCGGCGCCTTGCTGGTCGCGGTTTTATTCGCCTTTTGGTACTTGCCGTACCGCCTGCGGAAAAAACCGTTGATGCCGGCTTGACCGCGGGCGCATCGGTTCTGTAAGATGACTTTATGATTCGAAAAATTTTGTAGCCTGATTGGGGCTGTCGGAGGAGGCAGCGGCATTGTTCGATTTGGAACCCGGCTGGTCGCTGGAGCCGATTGGCGGCACGACCGGTGGTGCGTTCATGGGCGTGTACGCACACGAGAAATTCTTTTTAAAACGCAATGCGTCCCCATTTTTGGCGGCCTTATCGGTTGAGGGCGTCACCCCCAAGTTGATTTGGACCAAACGCATTGCCACCGGCGACGTCCTGACCGCTCAGGACTGGGTCAACGGCCGCACGCTGACCCGCGAGCAGATGAACAGTCCGATGGTCGCCCAGCTGCTCGCGAAAGTGCATAACTCGGTGCTTTTGCGGCGCATGCTGAAAAAAGTCGGCGGTGCGCCGCAAACCCCGCGCCAGTTATTCGACCAGTACGTGGCTAAGGTGCCTCAGCCGCTGCGTACGCACCCGTTGATGCAGGCGACCATTGCGGCCTTGCAGACCTTACCGTCCGCTGCGCCTTTGCGGGTGTGCCACGGCGACTTGAACCACAAGAATTGGCTGCTGTCCGATTCTCAACAGCTTTACTTGGTTGACTGGGACCAGGCCAGTTTAGGCGACATTGCGTTTGACCTCAGCGTGGTGCTGATCAACTACGTGCCCCGCAGCCAGTGGGCCAAGTGGCTGGCGGCGTATGGCACGCCGCTGTCTGATGACCTCCTGGCCCGCATCGTTTGGTACGGGCGGTTGCACTTGCTGCACGAGGTCGCTGCCCAGTACACCGCGCAGCGCTACACTGAGATGAACAACGCGCTGACGCAGTTGCAGCAGCTCAGCCAACTATAGCCAAAAAAGGACCGCGCACGCGTTGCGCGGTCCTTGCCTTGAAAAGGAGTATTTTATGCGATTAAGAAATAAGCCATGGGCGGCGCCGCTCATTGAACAGCACCCGGAGTACATCAGTGTGCGGCCAGAGGGGATGCCTGGCAAGTGGCAGGCACGCTTTGCTCAAGAACAGCCGCTGTTTTTGGAGGTGGGCTCAGGTAAAGGCCAGTTCATCACCGAAATGGCGAAGCTGCACCCGGATCGCAACTTCATCGCGCTGGAGATTCAGGAGGTTGCCATCGCCTATATCCTGCGCAAACAAGTTGAACTGAAGCTGCCGAATCTGCAGCTGATTCTTGGCGATGGCGCGGCTCTGACGACGTACTTTGCGCCAGGGGAGATCACCGGGCTGTACCTCAACTTTTCCGATCCCTGGCCCAAGAGTCGCCACGAAAAGCGGCGTCTGACTTACAAGACGTTTCTGGCGCAGTACCAGGCGATTCTGCCAGCCGGCGGGCAGCTGCAGTTCAAAACGGATAACCAGGGCTTTTTTGAATATTCCCTGGTCAGCATGAACAACTACGGTCTGACGTTTGAGCTGGTTGCGCTGGATCTGCATCACGACCGCCGGGTCCAGGACAACGTGGAAACCGAGTACGAGCACAAATTTGCCAGCCGCGGCGGCCGCATCTACGAGCTCTTGGCCCGCTTTCCTGAGGCCAAAGCAAAAGGCTGAGCCATCAAGCGGTTTTTAGCGTAAAGCACAAAACGCGCCTGCGCTGCGATTTGATTTTCTAAATCGCAGTGCAGGCGCGTTGCTTATGGAACCCGACAAGTCAACTTTGGCTTGCGCACTAGATCCGGTCGAGGTGGACGAGCTTGCCGGTTTCGGCGACGGTGAAGTGAAACGTGCCAGAGGTGGTCGTGACTCCGCCGCGGTAGCTCGCCAGCAGCTTGCCGTCAACTAGGCTGGCGTCAGGGTTCATGTCGATCCAGCCACCGGTGATGCTGCTGGGTTCGGCCAGCTCTGTTTGCACACGGCGGAATAACTTGTTCGGCAGCGTTTTGTGCCAGTAAACATGGTTGAGATAGGTGTAAGCGGCGGCCAGCGCGCTGAGACTCAGCAGGCCGGCACACCATGCGGTCGATTTTTTCATGGCGGCGCTCCTTTTGGGTCTCAGTATAGCGGAAAATTGTCGCGCGTGCATTGCTATCTGAGCGAGAACTTTGTATAATATCCTTATTAAAAGTTAGCGAGGAGCGCTCACATTGAAAGAATTTAAAAATGATGCTGAAATTCTGGAAGCCGCAAAGGGCCAAGGCAAGCAGATGCTGTTCTTTACCGCCGGCTGGTGCCCAGACTGCGCCTTCATCAAGCCGGCCATGCCAGAAATTGAGAAGGACTTTTCCGACTACCGCTTTATCAAGGTCGACCGTGATGATAACATTAAGGTCGCACAAGAAATGGGCGTGATGGGGATCCCAAGTTTCATCGCGTTTGAAGACGGCAAGGAAATCGGCCGCTTTGTGAATAAAGACCGCAAGACTAAGCAGCAGGTGGAGGACTTCATCTCTGGCTTGGCCTAGGTCATCAGGGAGGAACTTCTTTTGATCACTAGTTATAACCAAACCGCCTGGGGCGACACGCTGATCGCGGTGCTGGCCCCAGATCAGGCTGATGAAGTCGTCAAGTCGGCAGAGCACATCACCGGTATCTACGACCAGCAGGGCCAGCCGCTCGGGTTCAACTTTTTCCAGGTGAGCGACATTGTGAGCGTCTCGGGCCAAGGTCAGGTCACGCTGGATGCGGACGCGCGCCGTCAGTTGAACGCCGCCATTACCGCGGCCGGCCTGCCAGGCGCTCTGCCGCTTGAAGACACCCCGAAGTTTGTGATCGGCAAGATCATCGACTTCAAGGCCCACCCAAAGTCCGACCACTTACACATCACCAAGGTCGACTTTGGCACCCACCAGGAGCAGATCGTCTGCGGCGCGCCGAACGCGGCACTGGGCGAAACCGTCGTGGCGGCGCTGCCTGGGGCAATGATGCCGGACGGCAAAATCATTTGGCCAGGCGAGCTGATGGGCGTCGAAAGTGATGGCATGCTGAGCTCAGCCAAGGAGCTCGGGATTCCCGGCGCCTCCAACAAGCGCGGGATCTTGCTGATGCCGGATAGCATTCCGGCCGGCACCCCGTTCGATTTCAAAAAGGCCGAAGCCGTGGTTGCGGCCCAAGCCTAAAGTCAACGACTCTCCTCGGAGGGCCGTTTTTGATTTGGCTCGGCAATGAAAAATTGTCGCGTTGGCGTGAAAATAAAGCCGCTCATTTTCATGAGGGCAGGCTGATTCACGGTGCACGTATGCTAAAATAAGCACAGAAACGATTTGGAAAGGGGCGAAGGCATGGCACATTATGACGGACCAGTGTTTCATCGGCCAGAATCGCCCAAACCGGCGGCGTATCCGTTGCCGCCCCGCGGCCTGCGGCACCATGAAGCCAAACCCGCCACGCCGCAGTCTGATTTGACTGTGGCGCCAATGGACGCGCTGGTCACGCCCGACAGTGTGGCCAAACGCAAGCGCGAGGACCAGGTGGATTACCTGAAAATTGTGCAGGCGCTGACGGTGGCGCCTGACCGGCTGTACGTGCTCGATGACGGCAGCGCAGACGCGCCATGGGCGCAGCCGGCGCCAGAAGCGGAAGACGCCGATGACTTGAGCTCGGCAAATGACGATTCTGCTGGGTCCCGTGAAGCCCTTGCGTCGACCACCACAACGGACACGCAGCCGCAACGCGACGAGACGCGGGCAGCACGGGTGACTGAATCCGCCGCACCAGCCGATGATCATCCAGAAGACGAGCCAGAAACGCCGCTGGCCGCTGATATCGATCCGCAGACGGTTGACCGCGAACTTGCTCAAACCACACCGTTGACGCAGGTCAAAACCGCGGACGGCCACGTCCCGGCAACGGTGTCGGAACTGCTGAGGACCCCCGCGGCCAGTCAGACGGCCCCGCCGTCAAGGCCGCACAGGGCCTCGACGCGGCCGGATCCGCGTGCGGTGGCCGGCAGTGTGCGCAGCTTTTTGGCGGGGCAAAAGCCTCGTTCAGACGAGCGGCGCAGTGAGGAGCCACCAGTGGCTGCTTCAGCCCAGACGCAGGGACAGCTTGCAGCTTATCAGCTGCCGCCGCTGTCCCTGCTCAAGCCGCCGGTGCAGGCGGACGCTGCGGCCCAGCGCGCGTGGGTCGACAAGCAAACCGCGCAGCTGGATGCGGCGCTGGCCAATTTTCACGTGGATGCGCATGTTGTCACCAGCACCGTGGGGCCGACCGTGACGCAGTACCAGCTGCGCCTGGCGCCAGGGGTGAAGGTCAGCAAGATCACTAACTTGCAGGACGACCTGAAGCTGGCGCTGGCGGCACGCGATATTCGCATTGAAGCGCCCATCCCTGGCCACAGCACGGTCGGCATTGAGGTGCCCAACCAAAAGGCGCGGCCGGTGATGCTCAAAGAAATTTTGGCGGCGCCGGCGTTTCGTGATGCGAAGTCGCCGCTGACCATTGCCCTTGGGGTGAACTTGTTTGGCCAGCCGGTGGTCGCCAATTTGGCTAACATGCCGCACGGGCTGATCGCCGGCGCAACCGGGGCGGGCAAGTCCGTTTTCATCAACAGTCTGATCACGTCGCTGCTGTATAAGGCGACGCCGCAGCAGGTGCGCCTGCTGTTGATCGACCCCAAAGCGGTGGAGCTGGCCGTGTACGATGGCTTGCCGCACCTGGTCGCGCCAGTGGTATCCGATCCGAAAAGTGCCAGTGCGGCGCTGAAGTGGGTCGTGGACGAAATGGAACGCCGCTACGAAAAAATGGCGGCAGCGCATGCCCGCAGCCTGGCGCAGTTCAACGCGCTGGCGCGGCAGCACGGTAAGGACAGTCAGGTCATGCCGAGCATTGTCGTGATTATCGACGAGCTGGCCGACCTGATGCTGGTCGCCGCCAGCGAGATTCAAGATTACATCGCAAGAATCACGGCCAAGGCGCGGGCGGCAGGCATTCACCTGATTGTCGCCACCCAGCGGCCGAGCGTGGATGTCATCACCGGGACCATCAAGAACAACATTCCGACGCGCATCGCGTTCATGGTGGCCAGCCAGGTCGATTCTCGCACCATCATCGACCACGCCGGCGCGGAAAATTTGCTGGGGCGCGGCGACATGCTGTACCTGGGCAATGGGGCAAGCCAGCCGATTCGGCTGCAAGGCGCATTTATCGACTCGGAGCTCGAGCAGGTGACCGCTTTTGTGCGGCAGCAGCAACCGCCGCAATACCTGTTTGACCCGCACCAGTTAGTGAAAAAGGCGCAGGCCATCGAAGCGCAGGACGACTTGTTCCCACAAGTGCTAAAATATGTGGCGGCGGCTGATACCGTCTCGACTTCGGCGCTGCAACGCCAGTTTAGCATTGGCTACAACCGGGCAGCCAAGCTCATCGACGAGCTGACTGACCGTCATTACATATCCGCGCAAAATGGCGCTAAGCCGCGCGACGTGTACATTAACAAACAAGATCTGCCGACGCCTCATGACGCCGGCTGAAGCTGAAAGGGTAGACACAGACAATGACAGAGGAAATCGATTATTTCATCGGGATCAAAGGTTCAGGGATGAGTGCGCTGGCACTGATCCTTCACGATTTGGGCCACACAGTGCTGGGCTCTGACATCACGCAGTTCACCTTCACCCAGCGCGGGCTTGAGTCTGCCGGGATCAAGATGCTGCCGTTTGACGCGGACAACATTAAGCCGGGTTACACCATTATTTGCGGCAACAGCTTCACTGACGAGCATCCCGAAGTGCGCCGCGCCAAGGAGCTGGGCCTGCCATTTTTCCGGTATCACGAGTACCTGGGCAAGCTGCTGGAAAATTACACCAGCATCGGCGTTGCCGGCGCCCACGGCAAGACCTCAACCACCGGGCTGTTGGCTCACACGCTGAGCGGCATCGACAAGACCTCGTACTTGATCGGTGACGGCACCGGCAAGGGCACCAAGGACTCGAAGTTCTTCGTGTTCGAGGCGGACGAGTATCGCCGGCACTTTTTGGCCTATCACCCGGACTACCTCATCGCAACGAACATCGATTTCGATCACCCGGATTACTACACCGGGATCGAAGACGTGTACGATGCGTTTGAAACGGAAGCCAGCCAGGTTAAAAAGGCCATTTTTGCCTGGGGCGACGACAAGTGGCTGCGTAAGCTGACGGCCAAAGTGCCGATTTACTACTACGGCCTGTCCGATGAAGATGATTATCAGGCGAAAAACGTCGAGCGGACCACCGAGGGCTCAGGATTTGACGCCTACCACGACGGCCAAAAAATCGGGCACTTCTTCGTGCCGCTGTTTGGCGAGCACAGTGTCCTGAACGCGCTGGCCGTGGTGGCGGTCAGCGATGCCGAAGGGCTAAACCCTGACTACATCGCACGCGAGCTGGCCGGCTTCAAGGGCGTCAAGCGGCGTTTTTCCGAAACGGATGTCAAAGGCACGGTCATCATCGATGACTACGCGCACCATCCCAACGAAATCAAAGCGACACTGGATGCGGCGCGGCAGAAGTTCCCGAACAAGGAAATCGTGGCGGTGTTCCAGCCGCACACCTTCTCGCGGACCATCGCCTACCTTGACGAATTTGCCGCGGTCCTGAACACAGCCGATTCGGTTTTCGTCACGCCAATCTTTAGTTCCGCGCGGGAAACCTCCGGCTCGGTTTCGGCTGAGGATGTGGTCGCCAAGATTCAAAAGGGCGGCCAGGTGTTGCACCTGGACGACGTGTCGCCGCTGCTGGACCATAAGGACGGTGTGCTGGTCTTCATGGGCGCCGGCGACGTCCAAAAGTACGAAACGGCCTTCAAAGACCTGCTGAACAAGTAGCATGGACACCATCTCGACTGAGATGGTGTTTTTTGCCCAATGTGACACGGCGCGAACTCAGACTAAAGTCCAACTTGATTGCCCTTTGATTCTGTTATAATAGAGCCAAGTTAGGTAACTGAAAGGAATGATTACATGCAAGAAGAACGGCGAGTGGTCAACGATTCTGGGATGACCAGATTCTTCAACAAGGTGTATTCCACCATGGGGCTGGGGCTGCTGGTGACGGCGGTGATCTCGTATCTGCTCGGGACAGTCTTTCTCCCGCAGTACGTCGGCTTCATCAGTGCCCACCCGATCATGTTCTACGTGCTGATCTTTCTCCCATTCATTTTGTCGTTCGGGGTAAGCAGCCGGCGTGCACAGGCCAATTCGGCATACGCTAGCCTGATGTTCTACCTGATCTCGGCGAGCTACGGCGTCACCTTCACGGTTATTTTGATGTCGTATCGGCAGTCGATCGTGGCGATCTCGTTTCTGACGACCGCCGTGATCTTCCTGACCATGTCCATTGTCGGGCGGACGACCCAGAAAGATCTGAGCCGCGCGGGGTCGATGGCGTTCACTGCGCTGATCGGCGTGATCGTGCTGAGCTTGATCAACATGTTCTTGGGGTCGACCGGCCTGATGTACCTGATCAGTTACGCGATTTTGATCATCTTCATCGTGATGACGGCGTTTGATACGCAAAAGCTCAAGCAGATTTATCTGACCGCGGACAGCCGCGGCGGCTACACAATCAACACCAACAGCCTGGCGGTTCAGGGTGCGTTGGCACTGTACCTGGATTTCCTGAACATTTTCCTGGTCCTGCTGCAGTTGTTCGGTGGGAGTTCAAACAGAAACTAAGGTGCGCAGGCTTGGCGGTTTTAGCCCGACAGCTAGCCTAGCCTAACGCATTGCCGCTGCTTTTGGCGGCGAGGCGTTAGGCGTAGCTAGCTGCTCGGGCGTTGATCAGCCTGTACGAGCAAAGCGAGTTACAGGGTGACATGCGTTAGCTGCCAAGCCGGAGCCCGATTTAAACCAAGGTGCGCAGTTCAACGGTTTTGGGTCGACAGCTAGCCTAGCTTGGGCTTTTGCCTGCAGAGCGGGTGAAGGGCTAAGCGTAGCTAGATACTCGACCGTTGTTGACCGGAGCCCGATTGAGAACAAAGCCTTGCCTTCATGGTAAGGCTTTTTGTCTGCCAAAAAATCCCAGAGCGGGTCTGCTATAATAAAGACCAGAACAGGAGGCAGCTATGGCACAAGAAAAATTACTGCTGATCGACGGCAGCTCGCTCGCGTTTCGGGCGTTTTACGCGATGTACACGCAGATGGACCGGTTTACTAACAAGGACGGACTTCACACCAATGCGGTGATGACCTTTAACAACATGCTCGACAACGTCATGGATGAGTTCAAGCCGCAGCACGTGCTGGTCGCGTTCGACAAAAGCGGTGGAACTTTCCGTACCAAGATGTTCGATGACTACAAGGGCCAGCGGCAAAAGGCGCCATCAGAGTTCATCGAGCAGCTGCCATACATCAATGAGCTGCTGGAGGACCACGGCATTCGTCACTACGCCCTGCAGGACTACGAGGCCGATGACATCATCGGGACGCTGGCCCGCGAGGCCGAGGCCCGCGGCTGGCACACCGACATCATCACCGGCGACCGCGATCTGACGCAGCTGGCGACCGACAATGTTACGGTTCAGGTGACGCGCAAGGGGGTCGGTGAACTGGAGCCGTTCACGCCGGCGCACATTGAAGACACCATGGGCCTGAAGCCCAAGCAGATCATCGACCTCAAGGGCCTGATGGGCGACACGTCTGACAACTATCCAGGCGTCACCAAGGTCGGCGAGAAAACCGCGCTCAAGCTGCTCCACCAGTTCGGCTCAATCGATAACCTGTACAAGAACATCGATGACCTGAAGCCAAGCAAAATGAAGGAGAACCTGATCAATGACCACGACCAGGCCATCATGAGCCAAACTTTGGCGACCATCGATCAAGATGCCCCCATCGAAATTGGCCTGGATGACCTTGCCTACAAGGGGCCGGACATTGAAAAGCTCCGCGACCTGTACACGCGCCTCGATATGCGCCAGGCGCTGAAAAAGCTGCCCGGGGATGCCGCTGAGGAGCCAAAGAAAAACCTGCATTACGTCGTGCTGACCGACGCGAATTTGGATCAGCTGCCCAAAACTAATCTGCCGGTGGCGTTTGAAATTGAAATGCTTGACGACAACTATCATGTGTCGCCGCAGATTGGCTTTTTCATCGGCACAAAAGACGAAACTTTTGTCTCGGCTGATGTGACGCTGCTGACGCTCAAGCCGCTGTCAAGCTGGCTGGCGAGCCACGAGCTGGCGGTGTTCGACGCCAAGCGCAACCTGGTGGCGGCCAACCGGCTGGACCTCAAGCTGCCTAAAATCGGGTTCGACGTCCTGCTGGCGTCTTATTTGCTGAACCCGGATCAAAACAGCAACGACTTCGGCCAAATCGCCGAGGACCACGATTACACGCTGCCGCTGGACGCAGATGTATATGGCAAAGGGGCCAAACGCCAGGTGCCCGAAGACGCCAAGCTGTTCACGCACTTTGCGGAAAAGGCCCAGGCCATTTTGACGCTGCGGCCGCACCTGCTGAAGGACCTCGACGACCAGGATCAGACTAAGCTGTTTGCTGATATGGAAATGCCGCTGGCCAAGGTGCTGGCGCGCATGGAAATCGCCGGCATCGTGCTGGATCAGCCCAAGCTCACCGAAATGGGCGACCAGTGGACGAGCACCATGCATGTTCTCGAGGAAAGGATTTACGGTGAGGCCGGGCTCAAGTTCAACCTGAATTCGCCCAAGCAGCTGGGCGAGGTGCTGTTTGAAAAACTCAACCTGCCAGTGATCAAAAAAACCAAGACCGGGTATTCGACCTCGGTCGATGTGCTGGAACAACTGAAATCCGCCAGCCCAATCGTTCAGGACATTCTGGACTACCGCACCGTGGCCAAGCTGCAGTCGACTTATGTGGCCGGCTTGCTCAAGGCCGTGCTGCCTGATGGGAAGATCCACACTCGCTATCTGCAGACGCTGACAGCGACGGGCCGCCTGTCTTCTGTTGACCCGAACATGCAAAATATTCCGGCCCGCGATGAAGGCAAGCAGGTGCGCCAGGCCTTTGTGCCGAGCCAGCCAGGCTGGCAGATTTTCTCGTCCGATTATTCGCAAATCGAATTGCGCGTGTTGGCGCACATTTCCGGTGACAAGAATATGCAAGAGGCCTTCAAAGAGGACCGCGACATTCACGCCAACACGGCGATGAAGATTTTTGACCTGGATTCGCCGGATCAGGTCACCCCGGACATGCGCCGGCAGGCCAAGGCCACCAACTTCGGGATCGTTTACGGCATCTCCGATTTTGGGCTGGCCAAGAACATCGGCATCACGCGCCCGCAAGCCAAGGCCTTCATCGACGGCTACTTCGCCCAGTACCCGCAGGTCCACGATTACATGGACAAGATGGTTGCCACTGCACGCGAAAAAGGCTACGTCGAAACGCTGTTTCACCGCCGCCGCTATCTGAACGACATCCACTCACGCAACTTCAACCTGCGCCAGTTTGCCGAGCGCACCGCGATGAACACGCCGATTCAAGGCAGTGCGGCCGACATCATCAAGGTCGCGATGATCCGTATGCAGCAAATGCTTGATGAGCATCACCTGCAGTCGCGCATGCTGCTGCAGGTCCACGATGAACTGATTTTTGAGGGGCCCGCTGAGGAAATGGCCCAACTCGCCGCCCTGGTGCCTAAGGTGATGGATTCGGCAGTGGCGCTGGACGTGCCGCTGAAGGTGGAAAGCCACTACGGCAACACCTGGTTTGATGCCAAATAAACAGATGAGGAAGGCCCGGTCTAATGCCAGAACTACCAGAAGTTGAAAATGTGCGCCTCGGCCTGACGGGGTTGATCGTCGGCAAAACGGTCCAAAAGGTGACGACCGACTGGGAGAAAATCCTGATCGGCGGCGTTTTTCACTTTAATCAAGTGCTGAAAGGCGCGACCATTGACCAGATTGACCGGCGGGGCAAATACCTGCTGATCCGCTTTGACAACGCCGTGACCTTGGTGTCGCACCTGCGTATGGAAGGCAAGTACCAGCTGGCGCTCAGGCAGGATGATCCGGCCCCACGGTTTTGGCACGTTGCCTTGACCTTCACGGATGGATCGCAGCTCCGGTACTTGGACATGCGCAAGTTTGGCCGCATGCAGCTGGTGAAGACCGGCAGCGAAGGAACCGTGGTGCCAGGCCTGGCCAAAATGGGCCCGGAGCCGACACTGGAAACGTTTGACGCCGCTGCATTTTACCAGACGATTCACAAGCGCAAGGCGCCGATCAAGTCGGTGATTTTGGACCAAACTGTGGTGGCCGGGGTCGGCAATATCTACGCCGACGAAAGCCTGTGGCTCAGCCAGCTGCACCCGGCCCAGCCGGCTTCGACTATCACCAAAAAAGAAGCCCGGCTGCTGCATGATAACATTATCGCCGAGCTGCAAAAGGCGATCCGGCTTGGCGGCACCAGCGTTCACTCGTTTGTGGACGCGACTGGAAAGCGCGGGGCGATGCAGGATGAGTTGCACGTTTACGACCGTGAAGGGACGCCTTGCGATCGGTGCGGCACGACGATCGTCAAAATCAAAGTGGGCCAGCGGGGCACACACTTTTGTTCCCACTGTCAGAAACTGAGGAAGCGCAAGGTAAGATGACGTATGTTTTAGGATTGACCGGCGGGATTGCCACCGGTAAAAGTACCGTGGCAGGCGAGTTTCGCCGGCACGGGTGTCCGGTCGTGGATGCCGACGAGGTCGCGCGCGAAATTGTCGAGCCTGGCCGCCCGGCGCTGCGCAAAATCGAAGCGGCGTTTGGCCCCGGTGTGATCCGGTCTGACGGGTCGCTCGACCGCAAGGCACTGGGCGACATTGTATTCAACGACGCCGCAAAGCTTGCCCAGCTGAATGCCATCGACCATCCGTACCTGCGGGCCGCCATTGAAGACGCGCTGGCCGCGGCCAAGGCGACTGCGGCCAAGGTGGTGGTGGGGGAGATCCCGCTGCTGTACGAAACGCATTACGAAGACAGTTTTGACGGGGTGGCCGTGGTGACGCTGCCGCCGAACATGCAGCTTGAGCGGCTGATGGCCCGCGACGGGCTGACTCAGGCGCAAGCCCAGGCGCGCATCCAGGCGCAGCTGCCGCTTAGCGAGAAGATTCAGCGTGCGGACTTTTTGATCGATAACTCGCAAGGGCCGGCAGTGCGCAAGCAGCAGGTCGAGGAGCTGTTGGCCCACTTGAGCCGGTGATTGTTAAATTGCCCCGTGGTATAATGTAGTATCAAAATGAAGAAGGTGTGCCTGTGCTCTGCCCACATTGTCATCATAATAGTTCGCGGGTCGTCGATTCTCGGCCCACAGACGGCGGCCGTGCGATTCGCCGGCGCCGGGAATGCGAGAACTGCGGCTTTCGCTTCACCACCTTTGAGCGGGTCGAGCAGACGCCGCTTTTGGTGATCAAGAAGAACGGCACGCGCGAGGAATTCAGCCGCGAGAAGATTCTCAAGGGCCTGATCCGCGCGGCTGAAAAGCGGCCGGTCACCATGGAACAGATGCAGAAAATCGTCGAAAATGTCGAAAACAAGCTGCGCGCGATTGGCGAAAACGAGGTTTCGAGCCAGCAGATTGGCGAGTTTGTGATGAAGCAGCTGGCCGAAGTTGACGACGTGGCATACATTCGCTTTGCCTCAGTCTACCGGCAGTTCAAAGACATGTCCGTGTTCATGCAGGAACTGCAGGACATGATGAAGCGCGAAAAGGATCAAGGAAAGTAAACCAACCGGCGTGGGGCGACCGACGCCACTTTTTTGAGTAAAGGAGGGATCAGCGTGACCAAACCCAGCAGCTACATGGCACAGGACGATTTCATCGTGGTTCAGGCAACTTACTTTAGCGACCTCGATCAAGACGTCGCCGTGCACCTTTACCAGCCGCTGATTGGCCCCGTCGCGCTCGCCCTTTACCTCAGCCTCTGGAACGATTCCCGGCGCCAGCCTGGCGCGGCCGACCGCCGCAAGCAAACAGCTTTGATGGACCTGCTCGGCGTGGATCTAGATACGCTGTACGCGGCGCGCGTGCGACTGGAAGCGCTGGGCCTGATGAAGACCTACACCTCGACCGACGCCGGCGGCCGCTATTGGGCCTATGAGCTGTACCGGCCGGTTGCGGCGGATCGCTTTTTCCAGGACGACACGCTGAGCTTGCTGCTGTTCGACCGGGTCGGGGAAGTGCGGTTCACTCAGCTGGCCAACCGGTATACGATTCACACCGTTAGGGCCCAGACCTGGCGCGACGTGTCGGCGAACTTGCTGGACGTGTTCCAGCTGACGTCGGTGGCGCCAAATGCGGCGACCAAGGAGGCCAAGCGGCAGGTGGCGGAAAAGCCACTGCCGGCGGTCTCCTTGAGCGACGGAGCCAGCTACGACTGGGAGCTGCTTGAAGCGCTCACCACCAAAAGTGGGCTGCGAGGCGGCCAAATTGGGCAACATCGCGCCGCTTTGGCCCAGCTGGCCACCTTTTACGGGCTGACGCCGCCGGTGTTTGCGCGCTTCATACAGCAGGCGACCAACCGGGCGACCGGCGAGCTAAGCCTGCGCGCGTTGCGCCAAATCGTGGAGCAAGCCTACCAGAAGCAGGCGCCTCACCTGGCGCCAAAGGGCAGTGCCCAGCCGGCTCAAGCGGCACCGGCGGCCGCAGCAAGCCCGGCGCTTTCCACCAGCGAGCAGGCGCTGATCCAGCAAGCCAAAAGCACGCCGCCGCGCGAGTTTTTGGAGGCCGCTAAGCACCGCAAGAACGCGCAGCTGTTCGTCGCCTCTAATGAGCTGCAGGCGGTGCGCAAACTGGCTTCGCGGAATGTCTTCGACAACGCGACCATTAATATCTTGATCGACTACATTCTGCAGAATTACGACAGCGTCAATCAGGCACTGCTGGACGCGATTGCCAACCGCTGGCTGGCGGCCGGCGTCGACAGCCCCGAGCGGGCGCTGCAGGAAATCAAGGACTATCAGCAAAAGCAAAGTCAACCGCGCAAGCGCAAGACGCAGCCGGCGCGCCAAGAGGCCAAGCCAGACTGGTTAGATAAGCCGTATCAGGCCAGCAGCGCTGCGGCAGATCCGGCGGAGACGGCCGCAATCGAAGCCAAACTGGCCAAACTGCGCGCCATGAGAAAGGATGACAGCGATGAAACCCATGAAGGATGAACTAGCCAAGATCATGGACCAGCGGCAAATGACCGCGGAATACCGCAAGATGATGCAAGACGCTGTCGCCGACCCTGACGTGCAAGCCTTTTTGAAGGCCAATCAGCGCCAGTTGGCCCCTGATGCAGTCAGCCGCAGCGCGGCCAAGATTTACGAGTTCGTCACGGCCCGTGATCGGCTGGCGGCCGGGGACCCGTTGATCGCGCCGGGCTACCAGCCGCAGTTAGTCGCCTCCAATGGGTTGATCGATATCACTTACACGGCCACGCCGGAGAAGGTGGCGCAGGACGCCCAAGCGGCCCAGGCGCGCCTGATCACCGCTTTGAACATGCCCAAAGCGATTAAGTCGGCAAGCCTTGAGACTTACGATCCCAGCGACCGCAGCGCGGCGCTGTCGTCCGCGCTCGACTTCACCATGGGAATGGCCGAGGCGCCGGACCAATTTCACAAGGGTCTGTACCTGACTGGGCCGTTCGGCGTCGGTAAAACTTACCTGCTGGGCGCCATCGCGAACGACTTGGCCAAACAGGGCATCGCCTCGACCATGCTGCATTACCCGACCTTTGCGGTGGAAATGAAAGGCGCCATTGCGGACAACTCCGTGCTGGCCAAAACCGACCGCATCAAGAAGGCCAAGGTGCTGATGATCGACGATATCGGGGCCGAAGCCTGGAGCGCCTGGGTCCGCGATGAGGTGCTCGGCGTGATTTTGCAGTACCGGATGCAGGAAGAACTCCCAACCTTGTTTACATCGAACAAAAATATGCAGGAGCTGACGGCGTTTCTGTCTGGCAGCGAAACCGGCAAGGCCGACGAGCCGGTCAAGGCGCAGCGCATCATGGAGCGCGTGCGCTTCTTGGCCAAGGAAATCACGGTCGGCGGGCCAGACCGCCGCAACGCCTGACAAACAGGGCGCACACTAGTGCACCATTCGTGAACTTTTTACCGAGTAAGCCTTGCACCGCGCCAGGGGCTGTGGTTTAATCTAAGTATCAAAGACGGAAGCAAAAAGGAAGTCCCATCCAGAGAGTTCTGGCAGAGCTGAAAGCCAGGCATCGACGTCCGCACCACTTTCCGAGACTGGCCTTCGGGCCCCCGCAGCGCAGGTTACGCGCAACGAGTGGAAAGCAGTGCTTTCAAATCGGGTGGAACCGCGAGCAAAATCGTCCCGAGTGTCAATTGACACTCGAGGCGATTTTTTTGTTTTTCGTCACAAAAGGAGAATGGCTATGTCAATCAAGATCACGTTACCAGATAACAGCATCAAAGAATTTGACGCCGGCGTTTCGACGCTGGACGTTGCTAAAAGCATTGCCAACAGCCTAGCCAAAAAGGCCGTAGCCGGCAAGTACAACGATCAGCTGATTGGGCTGAACGATGCGCTGAAGGCTGATGGCAGCCTGGAAATCATCACCAAGGACTCCGCTGAAGGGCTTAACGTGCTGCGCCAGACTGGTGCGTTTGTGCTGGCTGCGGCCATCAAGGCACTGCACCCAGAAGTGCGCTTGGGCGAAGGCGAGGCCGCAGATGACGGCTTCTACTACGATACCGACCGTGAAGACGGCCAGCTGACCGTCGACCAGCTGCCGGCGATCGACGCGAAGATGAAGGAAATCATCAAGGCCAATGCGCCAATTGAAAAAATCAGCATGAGCAAGGCCGACGCGAAAAAGGCCTTTGCCGACGAACCGTACAAGGTGCAGCTGATCGATGCCATCAAGGGCGATGAAGTCAACGGCTTCAAGCTCGGCGACTTCTGCGACTTTGAGGAAAGCGTGCTGCTGCCCAACCTGAAGGACCTCAAGCACTTCAAGCTGCTGTCGGTTGCTGGGGCGTACTGGCAGGGCAAGTCGTCCAACCCGATGCTGCAGCGGATCTACGCGACGGCCTACTACAAGGAAGCCGACCTGGAAGCAGACGGCAAGCGCCGTCAGGAAGCCAAGGAGCGCGACCACCGCGTGATTGGCCGCGACCTGGATCTGTTCTTCGTGGATCCTAAGGTCGGTGCCGGCCTGCCGTACTGGATGCCAAAAGGCGCCACTATTCGCCGCATCATCGAGCGCTACATCATCGACAAGGAAATCGCCGATGGTTACGAACACGTCTACACCCCAGTTTTGATGAACGTGGATGCGTATAAGACCTCCGGCCACTGGGATCACTACCGCGATGACATGTTCCCACCGATGGACATGGGCGACGGCGAAATGCTGGAGCTGCGGCCAATGAACTGCCCGAGCCACATCCAGATTTTCAAGCACCACATTCGCTCATACCGTGAGCTGCCGTTGCGCATCGCCGAACTGGGCATGATGCACCGCTACGAAAAGTCCGGGGCATTGTCTGGCCTTCAGCGGGTCCGGGAAATGACCCTGAACGATGGCCACACCTTTGTCGCTTTGGATCAGGTCCAAGACGAGTTCAAGAAGATCCTGAAGCTGATCATGGCCGTTTACGAAGACTTCAACATCTCCGATTACACCTTCCGGCTGTCGTACCGCGATCCTAAGAACACCGAGAAGTACTTCGATGATAACGAAATGTGGACCCGCAGCCAGAGCATGCTGAAGGGCGCCATGGACGACCTGGGCCTTGACTACTACGAGGCTGAAGGCGAAGCCGCCTTCTACGGCCCGAAGCTCGACATCCAGACCAAGACGGCCCTGGGCAACGAGGAAACCATGTCGACCATTCAGCTGGACTTCATGCTCCCAGAGCGCTTTGACCTGAGCTACGTCGGCGCCGATGGTGAAAACCACCGCCCAGTCATGATCCACCGCGGCATTGTCGGCACGATGGAGCGATTCATTGCCTACCTGACGGAAATCTACAAAGGGGCGTTCCCAACCTGGTTGGCCCCAACCCAGGTCGAACTGATCCCAGTTTCGCTGGATCAGCACCTCGAGTACGCCAAGCTGCTGAAGGATAAGATGGTCAAGGCCGGCCTGCGCGTCGACCTGGACAGCCGCAACGAGCAGATGGGCTACAAGATTCGTGAAGCTCAGACCCAGAAGATTCCTTACACGGTCGTGGTCGGGGACAAGGAAGTTAACGCTGCCGCCGTGTCGGTTCGCCGCTATGGTGAGTCCGACGGCGAGGAGATGCCGGCCAACTTGTTCATTGAATCGGTCGAAGCCGAGATCAAGAACTACAGTCGCGACGGGAAGCACAAGCGCGGCGAAGGCCAGGCTAACCTTGACAAGTAACTGAAGCGTTTGGGGAAAAAGGGGCGTGCCCTTTTCTTTTGGACCCGGCCCCCTGTTGAAAATTTGGACCCGGCCCCCTGTTGAAAAGCTTGACGCGCCGGGTGCGGGCGTGTATGATTAGAAAGTTGAGAAAAAGCAGAAGTTCCCGCTTCTCACCCACGCCACTGGCCTCTAGGTAAATGATCGGTAGATAATCGACGGCGGGCGCACACTGCGCTCGCCGTTTTTTGCTTTTCTCGAAATTAATTCGGAGGTGAATTGCCATAGCACGAGATATGATGGTCAACGATGGGATCCGCGCCCGCGAAGTCCGCTTGATCGACCAACATGGTGAACAACTTGGCGTCAAGAGCACGAGCGAGGCGATGGAACTTGCATCGACGGCAAACCTGGACCTAGTTCTGGTTTCGCCGACTGCCAAGCCGCCAGTTGCCCGCATCATGGATTTCGGCAAGTTCCGGTTCGAGCTGCAGAAGAAGCAGCGCGAAGCACGCAAGAAGCAAAAAACCATCAGCATCAAAGAAATTCGGTTGAGCCCGACGATCGGCGAAGCTGATTTCAACACTCGTCTGAAGAACGCGCAGAAGTTCCTGGAAAAAGGGGACAAGGTCAAGGTTTCTGTGCGGTTCCGAGGGCGGGCAATCACCCATAAGGACTTGGGTCGAAAAGTCCTGGAACAAATGGCCGAAGCGTTGAAAGACGTCGCGAACGTGGAGGTTCGTCCCAAGATGGACGGCCGCTTCATGTTCCTGATGCTCACCCCAAAGCCAGATCAGAAGAATCAGTAATTGATTCTTCAACATACGTATTAGGAGGAAAATCGTCATGCCAAAATTCAAGACACACCGCGCTTCTGCTAAGCGCTTCAAGAAAACTGCTAGTGGCGCTTTGAAGCGGGGCCACGCGTACACCAGTCACCGGTTCCACGGTAAGACTAAGAAGCAGCGTCGTCAGCTGCGCAAGTCAGGTTTGGTATCCCACTCAGATATGAAGCGGATCCGCCAGATGATGAGTCAGATGAAGTAATTGTGCTTGCGGCCGCATGCGGTCCTTGCACTTATCGTTTTCGCTTGATTTTTGAGGAGGAATTAACATGGCACGTGTAAAAGGTGGAACAGTTACTCGTAAGCGTCGTAAAAAGATCCTGAAGCTCGCCAAGGGCTACCGTGGGTCAAAGCACCTGCTGTTCAAGGCAGCAAGTGCGCAGGTCATGGTTTCGTACCGGTACGCTTTCCGCGACCGCCGCGCAACCAAGCGCAACTATCGCTCCCTGTGGATTGCCCGGATCAACGCTGCGGCGCGGATCAACGACATTTCCTACAGCAAGCTGATGCACGGCTTGAAGGTTGCAAAGGTCGACATGAACCGCAAGATGCTTGCGGACATCGCCGTTTCCGATCCTGACGGCTTCGCTGCCTTGGCAGCAACCGCCAAGAAGGCTTTGGCATAACATCCATAATCAATCGGTCCGCACCCGGACCGATTTTTTTGTGCCAGTGATTGAAAGCGTTTACTAATGGTGCTAGACTAAATAACGAATGAACGATTGTGACAAATCAAATCGTGCAATTCATAATCTAATCCAGAGGTGAGCAACATGGCAGAGCCATTTGTGACAAGCAGTGCAGAACAACCCCTCGACGTGATCAACGTGTTTGACCTGGAGGAGGCGGCAAAAGAAGTGATCCCCCAGGGCGCGTATGGCTACATCTCAAGCGGGGCCCAGGACCTTTACACCATCCGGGAGAATATTAAGGCGTTCAACCACAAACTGGTGGCGCCGCGCGTGCTGCAGGACATTTCGTTTCCCGCCGACATGCACGTCGACTTCATGGGCCATCGCCTGACCAGCCCGCTGATCATGGCGCCGGTGGCCGCCCACAAACTGGCCAACACCCAAGGGGAGGTCGCCACTGCCCGGGGCGTGGCCAAGCACGGGACTATTTTTACGATTTCGTCGTTTGCCAGTGAGACGTACGAGGCGCAGGCCGCAGTGCGTAACGGTCAGCCGCAGTGGTTCCAGCTGTACCAAAGCAAAGACGACAAGGCGACGAAGCAGATGCTCGATGTGGCCAAGCAAAATGGGGCCGAGGTGATCGTGCTGACCGCGGATGCGACCGTTGGCGGCTACCGCGAGGCGGACAAGCGCAACCACTTCACGTTCCCAGTCGGCCTGCCAATCGTGCCTTACGAAGACGGCCAGGACCGGACAATGGACGCCGTTTACAAATCGGCCAAGCAGGCCCTTTCGCCGCAAGACATTGCGTTCATTAAGGATTACTCCGGGCTACCCGTCTACGTTAAAGGGGTGCAAACCGCAGCCGATGCCGAAGTCGCGATCCGCGCCGGCGCCGACGGTATTTGGGTCTCTAACCACGGCGGCCGGCAGCTGGACGGCGGCGTGGCGTCGTTCGATGCGCTGCAAGTGGTGGCCAAACAGGTGGCTCACCGCGTCCCAATCGTCTTTGACTCTGGAGTGCGCCGCGGGATGCATGTGTTCAAGGCGCTGGCGTCCGGCGCCGACTTGGTCGCCATCGGCCGGCCGGTGATTTACGGCCTGGCGCTTGGCGGCAGCCAAGGCGTTGAGGCGGTGTTCGAGGAGCTTGAAAACGAGCTGCTGATTGCGATGCAGCTGACTGGCACGCACGACATCGGCGAAATCAAACGCACGCAGTTGATTGACAACCGCTACGCCGATTGAGTCAAGTCATTTTTGCCATCAAAATAGGCCAGCGGATGTGCTGGCCATAAGGGACCCTTGCGACTGCGACGCCGTGAGGGTTTTGTTATTCTGCAGGATTCTTCATGACGACGAGTTTGCCCGCCGGGTGGTGGCTTTCAAGCAGTCGGTGGCCTTCCTGCACGCCGGCCAGGGAAAACGGCAGCTGCTTAGCAATGCGCACCGAAAGACCGCCGGCTTCCGCCAGGGCCGCAAGTTGTGGGAAGACTGTTTCAGGCTTTTCTTGCGGCCCATCGCCGAGCTGCACCAGGTCGAGGCACTTGCCGCCGGTTGCCGGCTTGGCGTAGGCAGTGGTCAGCAGGGTGCCGCCCGGGCGGGTGATCAATGCGCCTGCGCCGTGGTCAAAGCCGCCGCTGATTGCATTGACGGTTGCGTCGGCCTGGTTCGCAAACTTTTCGGCCACGTCTTCGATGTCGTACGCCCCAATGGCGTCAGCCCCCAGCTGCTTGAGGTACTCGGCATTGCGCGCGCTGGCGGTGGCAATCACGTGCAGGTGCTGCGCCTTGGCCAGCTGCACCACCATGGCGCCCACCCCGCCGCTGGCGCCTTCGACCGCCAGCATTTGGCCGGGAGCCAAGGCGAGCGTCTGCAGAACGGTCGCCGCGGCGATGCTGACCTGTGGCAGGCCCGCTGCCTCGGCGAGACTGAGCCCCGCAGGCTTTTTCATGACCTTGCCGACGCTTGCGACCACAAATTCGCTGTAGCCGCCGATGGGCCGGTAATTGATCACGATATCGTTGACGGTAAAGTCAGCCACGCCGGCGCCGACCGCGCTCACGCGGCCTACCACGTCGGTGCCGGGAACGATTGGCCACTTCAGCTTGCGATAGGCCGCCTGCTCGCCGCGGCGCAGGGAAACGTCGTAGGGATTGAGGCCAAAGCCCAGGACCTGGATCTGCACCTGGCCAGGTTTCGGCTCCGGCACAGGCGCCTGGATAGCGGTAAAAACCGCCGGCTCGCCGTAATGATCAAAACCAAACCGAATCAAAGCGATTCCTCCTTGAGTCGCCCGGACTGTGCCAGCCAGCGCTTGGCGGCTTGCAGTTCGGACAGGTTGAGATTGTGCTGCTCGTCATGGGAAAAAGTGGTCAGCTCACCGCCTGCAGTTTGAATCTGCGCCTGAAGCGTCGCAAATTCTGCTTGGGAGACAATGGGGTCATGAGTGCCATACGATGCCCAGACCAAGGTCCGGGGCGAGAGCTTCGGATGGTCCAGCGGCCCGAGCGGTTTGGCATGAAACAGCAAGACGGTACGGTACGGCAACGGCCGGCTCATCATGGCCCGGATGGCGAGGTTGCCGCCATTGGAGTAACCGGCGACGATCATCCGCGAAGCAAAGAGCTGATACTTGCGGGTTAAAGCGGCGGCCGTGTTCAGTAGCCAGGTTGTTTCAGTGTCCAGGTTGGCGAAGTCGATCGTGCCATCCGGCAAGTGCCGGAAGTAGCGGGTTTCGCCTTGCTCAATCTCACGGCCGCGAATGGCCAGCCGTGGGGCGTCTGGCGCGATGAATTGGCCAATCGGCAGCAGGTCGCGCTCCGTGCCGCCGTTGCCGTGCAGCAAGAGCAGCGGCGACAAGGTGCGGTCCCCATCGATAAATTGATAATGCAGTGTCATGTTCTCCTCCAGATCTAGGTGCCAGCAGGCAAATTGCGGCTGCTTCAAAGCTAGCCTACGACTTTGCCGGGGCAAAAGCGACGAATTAGCCTTGACTTTGCGCGTCAAAGCGTGAATAATTCTTGGGGCTTCGGTCAAGTTTGCGCGCTTGCGGTACCGGCTCTTTCTGCGTGTTATAATGAAAAGAACTAGATTACAGAGGAGGCCGCTTGTGGCAGTGTTCGAACCGACTTGGCTGGTGAAGGCCATCTACAATTTAACGCCGGCGCAACTGAAACGGCAAGGCATCTCGGCGGTGCTGACTGATCTTGACAATACGCTGATCGCCTGGAATAACCCGGACGGTACCAAGCAGCTGCACGATTGGCTGCAGGAAATGAAGCAGGCTGGGATCACCGTGATGGTGGTGTCCAACAATAACCGGGCGCGAATCGGCCGCGCGCTGGCCAAGCTGGATCTACCTTTTGTGGCCAGAGCCATGAAGCCGCTGCCGCTGGGCATCAACCGCGCGGTGCGCCAGTTGGGGCTCGAAAAGCGCGCCGTAGTCATGGTGGGCGACCAGCTCATGACCGACATGGCAGCGGGTAACGCCGCCAAAGTGAGGACGGTGCTAGTGCAGCCGCTGGTGGAAACCGACGCCTGGAACACGCGGATCAACCGCTTTTTCGAAGGCTTCGTCCTGCATCGCATGAAGAAAAATAATCAGCTTAATTTTACGGAGGAATTGAATGACAAACACTGATGAGCCGCTGTATTGTATCGGCTGCGGGGCCCGCTTGCAAAGCACGGACCCCAAAGCGGCAGGCTTTCTGCCGGCAAGCTCACTTGACAAGGCCCGCGCAGGCGAAGAAGTTTACTGCCAGCGTTGTTTTCGGCTGCGTCACTACAATGAAGTCGCGCCGGTTGAACTGACCGACGACGATTTTTTGCGCCTGCTGAACGCCCTGGGTGAAAGCGACGCGCTGATTGTTAACGTGGTGGATATTTTTGACTTTAACGGCAGCGTGATCTCGGGGCTGCACCGCTTCGTCGGCGACAATCCGGTGATTCTGGTCGGCAACAAGGCGGACGTGCTGCCCAAGTCGATCAACCCGCGGAAGGTGACGAACTGGCTGACCCAGGCGGCCCACGCCCAGGGACTGCGGCCGGTGGCGACAGTGCTGACCTCGGCCAAAAAGGGCCACAACTTGGACGCACTGCTGGATTTGATCGAGCAGTACCGCGCGCACCGCGACGTGTACGTGGTCGGGGTGACCAACACCGGGAAGTCCACGCTGATCAATCGCATCATTAAAGATGAAAACGGCATGGCCGACCTGATCACCACCTCGCGCTTTCCCGGGACCACGCTGGACCGGATTCAGATTCCGCTGGACGACGGCCACTTTTTGATCGACACGCCAGGGATTATTCACCGCCGGCAGATGGCGCACTTCCTGAACCCCAAAGACCTGAAGCTGGTGTCACCAAGCAAGCCGATCCGGCCAACCGTCTATCAGCTGAACCCTGGCCAAACCGTCTTTTTCGCCGGGCTGGCTAGGTTTGATTACCTGCGCGGCCCGAAAGCCGGCTTCACGATTTACGCCGACAACCAGCTGCTGCTGCACCGCACTAAACTGGAAAACGCGGATGCTTTTTACGACAAGCATCGCGGGGACTTGCTGAGTCCGCCGCGCGCGGAAGATTTGGCTGATTTTCCCAAGCTGGTGCGCTTTGAGTTCACCCCCAAGGAGGAGTCGGACCTGGTGATTGCCGGGCTCGGCTGGGTCGTCGTGCCGGCAGGCGTCACGGTCGCCGGCTGGGCGCCAGACGGGGTCGATGTGTTGTTGCGGAAGGCTTTAATTTAGGAGAATACACATGCTTACTGGAAAACAGAAACGCTTTTTGCGCGGCCGGGCCAACCGGCTGCGGCCCATCGCCACGCTGGGCAAAAACGGGCTGTCCGACCAATTCGTCGACAGCGTCGCCAAGGCCTTGGAGGCGCGCGAGCTGGTCAAGGTCTCGCTGCTGCCCACCGCCGAGGAGACGCCCGATGAAGTCGGGGCTTTTCTGAGTCGGACGATCAGCGGCGCCCAGGTCGCTCAGACCATGGGCCGCACCGTCCTGCTTTACCGGCGGTCGACGCAAGAGGCGCACCGCAAGCTGTCGGTCGAAGTGGCCAAACTGGGGAAGTAAGCGCATGGGGATCACAAGCAAGACAACGACTTTGACGCAGCCAGTGATCACCGAGGAAGTGTCCGAGCAGATTCTCGGCCCGCGGCGCAAGCAGATCGGGATCCTTGGCGGCACGTTCAACCCGGTTCACATCGGCCATTTGATCATGGCCGAGGCAGTCGGCACGACGCTCGGTCTGCAAAAAGTCCTTTTCATGCCGGATAACCAGCCGCCACATGTCGACCACAAGGACGCCATTGACGTCGGCCAGCGGGTGACCATGTTGCAGGCCGCGATCCACGACAACCCGCTGTTTGACCTGGAGCTTTCGGAGGTCAAGCGCGGCGGCGTCAGCTACACCATCGACACCATGCGCGCGCTGAAAAAAGCCCACCCCGACACCGATTACTATTTCATCATTGGGGCAGACATGGTGGCGTACCTGCCGAAGTGGCGAGAGGTCGACCAGCTGGTCAAGCTGGTGCATTTTGTCGGCGTCAAGCGGCGCGGCTTCACCCCGGCATCGCCGTATCCCATCACCTGGGTCGACGCGCCGCTGATCGACGTGTCGTCCAGCGAGATCCGCACGCGGGTGCAAACCGGTCAGAGTATTCGCTACCTGGTCCCGGATTGCGTCCGCGCTTACATTGAGAAAGAGGGCTTGTACCGTGAGTGACTATGAATACCCGGCCAGCTTAACGCATGACCTGAACCGCGCCGAGCTGCTGAACCATCTGCAGAATCGGCTCGACGACGCCCGCTTTCAGCACTGCCTGCGCGTCGAGGAAACGGCGCGGACGCTGGCCGAGCGCTTTGGCGCCGACGTGGACCGGGCTGGTTTGGCCGGGTTGTTTCACGACTACGCCAAGCAAATCCCTGTAGCCGACTACAAGCGCGTGATTATGGAAGACGGGTTTGACCCGGACCTCTTGAATTACGGCCGCGGCGTGTGGCACGGGCTGGTTGGCACCTGGTTTATTCAAACCGAGGTCGGGCTGACCGACAAGCTGGTGCTTCAGGCCATTGAGCGGCACACCACCGGCGACCCTGAGATGACGCTGCTCGACCAGATCATCTTTGTCGCCGACTTCATTGAGCCGGCCCGGACGCTGGATGCTGAAGTGGCCGCGCGCAAGGCGGCGCAAACCGACATGCGTCAGGCCAGCTACATTGAGCTGAAAAACACCCTGCAGTACCTGATTGCAGAAGACAAGATCGTTTATCCGAAAACATTACTGACTTACAACGCATTTATTCCTAAGGAGGGATAGTTCTGGACTCGAAAGCATTGCTAGAAACCGCCGTTCGTGCGGCTGATGATAAGCGCGCCGAGGATATCGTGGCGCTGGACATGACCGAAGTTTCACTCTTGGCCGACTATTTTCTGATTGCTAGCGGCGGCACCACGCGCCAGGTGCAGGCAATCGTCGACGCCGTTGAGGAAAAGGTCAAGGCCGCTGGCGGCCCGGAGCCGCGCATCGAAGGCAACAAGGATTCCAAGTGGATCCTGATGGACTTCGGCGACGTGGTCGTGGACATCTTCACTCCGGAAGAGCGCGCCTTTTACAACCTGGAAAAGTTGTGGAACGAGGCGCCGATTGTTGATTTGAAGGACTGGGTCAAGGCATGATTTATTCGACCTTTGCCGAAGTCTACGACACCCTGATGGATGATTCGCTGTATTTGCAGTGGCGCGATTACGTGCTGAAGCGCGTGCAGCCGCAGGGCCAGCTGCTCCTGGAGCTGGCTGGCGGGTCAGGGAGCTTGGCGCTGCTGCTCAAGCAGGCCGGCTTTGACGTGGCCGTGTTTGATTTGTCCAGTGAAATGCTGGCTTTGGCAGAGGCCAAGGCCGAGGCGGCCAAGGTCGCGCTGCCGCTGATTCAAGGCGACATGCAGGACCTGTCGGCGCTGCCGCAGTGCGACATTGTGACCTGCTTTGATGATTCGATCTGCTACATGAAGGACCTGGCCAGTGTGCAGACGGTTTTCACCCAGGTGGCCGAAAGGCTTTCGGTCGGCGGAGACTTTTTCTTCGACGCGCACTCGCTTTACCAAATGGATGAGGTGTTCCCGGGGTACATGTACAATTATCAAACCGAGGATTACGCGTTCATGTGGCACAGCTACGAAGGCGACGAGCCGCATTCGGTCGAGCACGACCTGACCTTTTTTGTCTACGATGAAAAACTCGACGCCTACCACCCGATGATTGAAACGCACAAGGAGCGGACCTATCCGCTGGCGGACTTCAAGCAGGCGCTGACTAATGCCGGCTTCGACCACATTGAGGTCACAGCCGACTTTGGCAAGCAGGCGGTGGGGCTGCAGAGTACGCGCTGGTTCTTTCACGCAAAGAAGGGATAGTTATGAAGGCCGTTGGCATGATCGCCGAATTTAATCCGCTGCACAATGGCCATGTGTTTGCGCTACAGCAAGCGCGCCGGCTGAGCGGGGCAGAGGTGGTGGTGGCGCTTTTGGCCGGTAACTTTGTTCAGCGCGGCGAGCCGGCCGTCGTTGACAAGTGGGCCCGCGCCAAGGCGGCGTTGGCCTGCGGCGCCGACTTGGTCGTGGAGCTGCCCACCACCGATGCCGTGCAGGCGGCTGACGGGTTTGCGCAAGGTGCTTTGGCACTGCTATCGGCGCTGCAGGTGCGATCCCTTGCCTTTGGCACCGAGTCACCGGCGCTGGATTACGCAGCCCTGGTGGCACGCGTCGCCGAGACCCCGCCGCAGGCCAGCCTGTTTCAAGATCACACGCAGACCTACGCCACACAGCTGAATCAGTATTACCAGCAAACTGCCGGCGTGTCGCTTGACGCTCCGAATTTGCTGCTGGGGCTCAGCTACGCGCAGGCCAATCGGCAGCTTGACACGCCGCTGCGCCTGCTGCCGTTTGCGCGGCAGGGCGCTGCACACGATGAGGCCGGCCTCAAAGCCGGTGCCAGCGCCAGTGCGCTCAGGGCGGCTCTGGTTCAAGGTGAATCGGTCGCTGACCTGGTGCCGGCGGCGATGCAATCAGGATTGATGGCCTCCCGTCACCAAAGCTGGGATGACCTGTTTCCGCTGCTGCGCTACCGGCTGCAAACCGCCGACCTAACCGCCCTGCGCGACATCTACACGATGTCTGAAGGGCTGGAGTTTCGGCTGACCGAGCAGCTGGCAGGCGCCCAGGATTTTGCCGGGTTCCTGCACCAAATCAAGTCCAAGCGTTACACTTACGCGCGGATGCGGCGGTTGTGCCTGTACGTGGTGCTGAACTTGACGAAAGCAGTGATGGCCGACGCGCAGCAGCACCGTTTTCTGCACGTGCTTGGCTTCACCGAGGCCGGCCGGCAGTATCTACATCAGATCAAAAAAACCGTTGAACTGCCGCTGATCACCAAGGTGTCTGCGGCCATGCTGGCCCCGGGCGGGCTCATGCAGTGGCAGCACCGCTGCGATCAGCTGATCGAGACCTTGAACGGCACCGCCCAGAATTACGGCTGCGTGCCGGTGATGCGAAAGGAGAATGACGCATGCTAAAATGGACACTCAGTGAGCTGGCCAAATATCGTAAAACGCCGCTGCATTTTCAGGAGACATTGGACCTGAAGCAGCACTTGGTCACCCGCGATCCCGAGATCCAAGATGTAACGCCAATCATGGTTGATGGGTACATCAGCTTCGACGATGGGGACTTGCTGGCGTCGGTGACGCTGCAGGGGTCAATGGTGATCCCGTCCACGCGCAGCCTGAAGCCGGTCGACTGGCCGCTGAATTTTACGTTTAGCGAGATCTACGTCACCGACCCGGCGCACGAGGAGAAGTACGAGGAAGACCAGCTGGTGCTGGATTTGGACGGTGACACGCTCGACATTCAGGCGGCAATCGAGGATCACATTTTGCTGTCGATTCCGATGCAGGTGCTGACCCCAGAAGAGGCCCAGGCCGGGGAAATGCCTGAGGGCGAAGACTGGACCGTGATGGGCGAGGACGATTACGCCCAAACCAAGGAAGCGGACGAGCAGCCCAATCCCGCTTTTGAAAAATTGAAAGGCTTGTTCCCGGATGACGAGGACAAGCATTAACCGTGGGTCCGGCTTTAATTGCCGGGCCATTTTTGCTAGTATTAACCTGTATTGATTTGCGATATAAATAAGCGGCGGGGCGACTCGTTCGTTTGGGAGGTAAAAACATGGAAACACCAACAATTGGCGTCATCGGCATGGCCGTGATGGGCAAGAACCTGGCCCTGAACATCGAAAGTCGCGGCTACACGGTCGCCATTTACAACCGGACTGGGTCGAAAACGAAGAAAGTCGTTGAGGACCACCCGGAAAAGAAACTGGTGCCCAGCTACACCGTGGAAGACTTTGTGAATTCCCTGGAAATGCCGCGCCGGATCATCATGATGGTCAAGGCCGGTGCCGGGACTGACGCCGTGATCGCCGAGCTGCTGCCGCTGCTTGATAAGGGCGACGTGCTGATCGATGGGGGCAACACCTTCTTCGAAGATACCATGCGCCGCAGTGCTGAACTCGACAAGTCCGGGATCAACTTCATCGGCATGGGGGTTTCCGGCGGTGAGCTGGGCGCCTTGCGCGGCCCATCCCTGATGCCAGGTGGCCAAAAAGAGGCTTACGACCTGGTTGCACCAATTCTCGAGCAAATCGCAGCCAAGGCGGACGAAGACGGCAAGCCTTGCGTGACCTACATTGGGCCAAACGGTGCCGGCCACTACGTCAAGATGGTTCACAACGGTATCGAGTATGGCGACATGGAACTGATCGCCGAATCCTACAACGTCATGCGCAACATGCTTGGGATGTCCGTTGATGAAATCGCCGGCGTCTTCAAAAAGTGGAGCGAAGGCGAGCTGTCTTCCTACCTGATCGACATCACCGCGGACATTTTGACCCGCAAGGATGATCTGGGCTCCGGCAAGCCGATCGTTGACGTGATTCTCGACGCTGCCGGCAACAAGGGGACGGGTAAGTGGTCCTCTCAAAGCGCCGCAGAGCTGGGCGTGCCGCAAAGTGTCATCACCGAGTCCCTTTACGCGCGTTACATCAGTGCGATGAAGGACGAGCGGGTCGCGGCCAGCAAGGTCCTGCCAAAGCCGGTCGGCAACGTGAAGTTTGAAAACCGCGAGGAGACCATCGAGTTGATCCGCAAGGCGCTGTACTTCTCCAAGCTGATGAGCTATGCGCAGGGCTTCGAGCAGATGCGCGTAGCCTCCGAGCACTACAACTGGAATCTGCAGTACGGCGAACTGGCACAGATCTGGCGCGCCGGCTGCATCATTCGTGCGAAGTTCCTGCAAAATATCACCGATGCCTTCACCAAGCAGCCTGATCTGAAGAACCTGCTTTTGGACGACTACTTCAAGGACATCGCCAAGAACTATCAGGAATCTGTCCGCGACTTGGTTGGCTTTGCCACTAAGGCCGGCGTGCCGGTACCTGGGTTCATGGCCGCGATCTCTTACTACGATTCCTATCGCAGTGAGGTCCTGCCAGCCAACATCATTCAGGCGCAGCGCGATTACTTTGGCGCGCACACCTACCAGCGGACCGACCGCGAGGGCATCTTCCATTACTCATGGTATACAGAACAATAAGTTTCGCCTAACCCTGTTGATCGTCAACAGGGTTTTCTTGTGGCTTGCTTTTTGGAATAGACCAAAGCTGGTTTAGATATTTATAATTTAATATTGTCAGACGTGGTATAGCCCAATGAGAACGCTCACGCCATTCACCGGTTTCCGGCTTATCTTAATGTTAAAACCTTATGTGATAGTTTTTCATGTGCCGATATGCTACAATCACAGCATAGAAAATGAAATGAGAAAATTGGCGATGTTGGTCGAGCCAGATGAGAATCTGCTTGGTCAGCGCGGATCGATTAAGGAGCAGAATAATGAGCCGGATTTTAATTATTGAAGATGAGAAAAACCTCGCGCGCTTTGTTGAGTTGGAACTGAAGCACGAAGGGTACGAGACCGCCGTGCACTTCAACGGGCGCACCGGCCTGGAAGCGGCGCTCAACGAAGACTGGGACGCGATCCTGCTGGACTTGATGCTGCCTGAGCTGAATGGCCTGGAAGTCTGCCGGCGCGTGCGCCAGGTCAAGAATACCCCGATCATCATGATGACCGCCCGCGACTCCGTGATTGACCGCGTTTCCGGCCTTGACCACGGCGCCGATGATTACATTGTCAAGCCGTTTGCCATCGAGGAACTGCTGGCTCGGTTGCGCGCGCTGCTGCGCCGGATCTCCATTGAAGGCGAGCACAACGCGGCCAAGCAGACGACCATCACGTACCGCGATTTGACGATTGAAAAAGAAAATCGAGTCGTGCGCCGCGGCGATGATATCATCGAGCTGACCAAGCGCGAATACGAGCTGTTGCTGACGTTGATGGAGAACATTAACGTGGTGCTGGCGCGCGACGTCCTGCTTTCCAAGGTCTGGGGCTACAACTCAGACGTTGAGACCAACGTGGTCGACGTGTATGTCCGTTACATTCGCAACAAGATTGATCGGCCAGGCGAGCCGAGCTACATTCAGACGGTTCGGGGCACCGGCTACGTGATGCGGTCGTAATGTCTGAACCTGAGTCAACAAAAACAAAACGGCGGCTGCCCCTTGGGTTCAAGTGGACAGCCGTTGTTGCAGCCGGCATTTTCTCCACCTTCATTGTGCTGTCCCTGATCCTGGTCGCCTTGATGCGTCAGGTGCTGATCAGCCAGGAACAAGGTGAGGTGAAAGAGACCCTGAGTGCCGTCGAACAGCGACTGGCCCCAGCCGCAAAGAATTTGACGACCACCACGGTCCTGCCGCGCATTGAAGCTGATAACCAGATCACCCCGCCGGCCGGCGGTGGCAGCGGCGATCCGCAGACCAGTGTCTACAACGACTCGGTTGTGCAGAAAATCGCGCGTGACGACATGTCGCTGGCAGTTTACGATCGCGACGGCCACAAGCTGTACACCTCACGGGACAGCGATGAGCCGCTTTCTCGTGTGTCGAGCAGCGTGGTTAAAATGGCCAGCAATGGTCGCTTTAAGGGGATGATCGCGCGCGCACCGATCACCTCCAGCCAAAACGGCAGGCGGATTGGCTACGTTCAGATCACCGACCACATGACGGCGTTTTATGCGACGATGCAGCGTATTTGGGAGCTGGTGGCAGCTCTGGCTGCGGCCGCGCTTCTGGTGTCCATGGCGCTGGGCTTTTTCCTCGCGTCACGCTTTCTCAAGCCGATTCGCTCGATTACCAAAACTATCGACCAAATCAACGAGGAGCCTCAAAGCAGCGCCCGTATCCCGTCGCTGCACCGCAATGACGAGTTGTCTGATCTGGTGGACGAATTCAATGACATGCTGGATCGCATTCAGCGCTTCATTGACCAGCAAGGCGAGTTCACCCAGGACGTCTCACACGAGCTGCGCACGCCAGTTGCCGTGCTTGAGGGTCACTTGCAGCTGCTGAACCGCTGGGGCAAGGATGATCCCGAAGTCCTCAACGAATCACTGGCGGCGAGCCTGCAGGAAGTGCAGCGCATGAAGAGCCTGATTCAGGAAATGCTGGAGCTGACCCGCGCGGATTCGGTCGATGTGCAGTTCCCGAACGCGACGGCGGACATCAGTGAGGTGATTGCGCAGGTGGTCAACGACATGCGCATGATCCATCCCGATTTTGCCATCACGCTGGACAACGACCTGGAAGGGCCAGTTTACGTGCGGATGTACCGCAACCACTTGGAGCAGATTCTGATCATCTTGCTGGACAATGGGGTCAAGTACTCCACCAAGCGCAAGGAACTTCATGTCTCCGCGGCGCTGGACTCGGATGGGGTCGCCTTGGCGGTCCAGGACTTCGGCGAAGGCATTGCCCCGAAAGACCGCGAGCGTGTTTTCAACCGCTTCTACCGGGTCGACAAGGCCCGCAGCCGCGAAAAAGGCGGCAACGGCTTAGGACTTTCCATTGCCCAGCAGCTGATTGAAAACTACCATGGGACCATTTCCGTGGATTCGGCGCTGGGTTCTGGCTCGGTGTTCCGCATTCAGCTTCCGACCATCACGGCGGAAGAGGCGAAGCGGCTGCAGGCGCAAGAGGCCGCGCGGACCCCTGACGCAGCCAGCACAGATATGCATAGTCAACTTTAAGCGCGATCACGGTTTCATTCTGTCGTCATGACTCGGTCATGGCGGCTTTTTATATGAAACAGAACTTGATTTTGAGTACACCAAATACACCTACTCGAAATCTCAAAAAAATACAGGTATAC